>WJMD01000071.1 GCA_014728125.1 Candidatus Effluviviaceae Genus V sp. | reverse complement strand
GCGGTCGTACTGGCTGTCATCGCCCGCCCGGTCGCCGGAGCGTTCAGTGAGAACCCCGAGGTCATCGAGAGGATCATCGACTACCTCTGGATCGTGCCGGCCAGCTACGGCTTCAGGGGCATTCTGCTGCTCTCGTCGACCTCGCTGAGCGTGCTCGACCGGCCGATCGACGGTGCCGCGACGTCGCTTCTGCAGGTGTTTGGACTCTACGTGCCCCTGGCGGTGCTCGGGTCGTCGCTCTTCGGGCTGGTGGGCATCTTCTCGGCAGGCGCTCTGTCGAACGTCGCCGCCGGCATCGTGGCGTCCGTCTGGCTCGGCACGATATCGGCGAGGAGGGCCCGCGAGGGCGGGACGGAGGTGACGACGTGAACATCCATCGGATGGTGTCCTGCGCGGCCGACCGGCTCAGGGGGAGAGTGCGGAACACGCCGCTCGTGCGCTCCGACACGCTCTCGGAGCTCACGGGCGCCGACGTTCACCTCAAGCTCGAGTCGCTGCAGCACACCGGGTCGTTCAAGTACCGCGGGGCCCTCAACCGGCTGCTGGCGCTCGAAGACGACGCGCGCGGCCGCGGCGTCATCGCGGCGTCGACGGGCAACCACGGTCTCGCCGTGCTCCGCGCGGCGGCAGAGACCGGCGTCTCCTCCGAGATCTGGGTGCCGGAGAGCGCGGATCGGGGAAAGGTGGAGACGCTCGAACGCCGGGGCGCGGAGGTCGTTGTCCGCGGGGCCGAGTGCGCTCAGACCGAGGTTCTCGCCCGGGCCGAGGCCGAGCGAGGCGGACGCACATTCGTCTCGGGCTACAATGACGAGCACGTCATCGGCGGCCAGGGGACGGTCGCCGTGGAGATCCTCGAGGCGCTGCCCCGGGTATCGGCCGTCGTCGCCTCGGTCGGCGGCGGCGGGCTCATCGCCGGGCAGGCGGGCCTCCTGGCGGTCGAGCGCCCGTCGGTGAGGGTGCTGGGCGCGTACCCTCTGAACTCGCCCGCCATGTATGAGTCGGTCCGCGCCGGACGGATCGTCGAGGCCCGGGTCGAACCGACACTCTCGGACGCGACCGCGGGCGGCGTCGAACCCGGGTCGGTGACCTTCGAGCCGTGTGCCGAGCTCGTCGCCGCGTGGGCCGGCGTGGACGAGAACGAGATCGCGGCCGGCGTGCGTCTGCTCTTCGCTGAGGGACTCGTGGCGGAGGGCGCGGCCGGACTGGCCGCGGCCGGCGCGGTCGCGTTCGCGGGAGACGGCGCGATCGGTCCGGGGGACGTCGTCTGCGTGATCGTCTGCGGGAGGAACGTGGACCCGGCGGCGCTGCTGCGCCTCGTCGCGGGTCGGGGTCGTCCCGAAAGGGCGTGAAACGCCCCGGGAGACGCTGTAGGGTGGTGTGAGCTCTCATGCGGCGCGGAGGCCGCGCGACCGAAGCCGGTGAAGGGAACCATCGATGGAGCACTCGACGATACTCGAAGCCCGGGACCTGCGCCTCGACCTGGGAGGGAAGAGGATACTCGACGGCCTCTCTGTCGAGTTCTGGGAGGGGCACGTCCACGCGATCGTCGGGCCGAACGGCGCCGGCAAGTCGACACTCGCGGCCACGATCATGGGGCTCCACGGCTACAGGGAACACGACGGGGACGTGCTGCTCGACGGACGGTCCATTCGGGGTGCGACCGTCGACGAGCGCGCCCGGAAGGGCATCACGCTCGCCTGGCAGGAGCCCGCCCGGTACGAGGGGCTGTCGGTGCGCGACTTCGTGCTCGCCGGGGTCTCGGAGGACGGAGGCGATCTGGACGAGCTCCTCGAGCTCGTCGGACTGGAGCCCGACCGCTATCGTGAGCGCGCCGTCGACAGGACTCTGTCCGGCGGCGAACGAAAGCGGATCGAGCTCGCCTCGATCCTCGCCATGCGACCGAGGGTCGTGCTGATGGACGAGCCCGACTCCGGCATCGACGTCGAGGCCCTCAACCGCATCTTCGAGGCGATCGGGTCGCTCCGCGAGCGCGGCGCGACGGTGCTGCTCATCACGCACAGCCTCACGGTGCTGAAGCAGGCGGACCACGCCTTTCTCATGTGCTGCGGGCGCGTCATCAGAAAGGGCGCCGTCTCGAAGATCGAGCAGTACTTCGGAGAGAAGTGCATCCCGTGCGACCACCAGAACAGACCGGACATGGAGGAGTCGCGTGGATAGACAGGAACTCGTGCGCGCTCTCTACGAGAGCATCGGTGAGGAGTGTGTGACCGCCGGTGACGTGGCGCACGTCGAGGTCCACGGTAACGAGGTGCTCGGCCTGCATCTCGTCCCGGGTCTCGAGGTCGAGGCGGAGGAACAGGACGAGGGGCTCGATGTCTCGGTCGTCGTCAGGAAGGGCGCCAGGATCGAGCAGCCGGTCCGGATCTGCTTCGGCGTCCTGCCCGAGTCTGGTATACAGCGCATCGACATGACGACGCGCATGGAGGACGACTCGCGCGTCGCCATTCTCGCAAGCTGCACGTTCCCGAACGCCGTCGATGTGCTCCACACGATGGATGCCGAGATCACGATCGGACGGGGCGCGGAGTACGTCTACCTCGAGCGGCACGTTCATGGAGAGGAGGGTGGCGTGCGGGTCGTTCCGAAGGCCACCATCACGCTCGAGGAGGGCGCGAGCTTCCGGACGGACTTCGAGCTCGTCAGAGGCTCCGTCGGCGAGATCGACTTCGACTACGCGGCGACCTGTCACACGGGGAGCGTCCTCGAGATGGCCGCTCGCGTCAGCGCGCGGGGGGACGACCGGGTGAGGATCCACGAGAAGGCCGATCTCGTCGGCGAGGGAGCACGCGGCGTTCTGACCACCAACATCGCCGTCAGGGACACCGCTCAGGCCGACATCAGGAACACGCTGACGGCGTCGGCTCCGGGTGCGCGGGGTCACGTCGACTGTAAGGAGATCGTGCAGGGAGAGGCCGTGGCGAAGGCCGTACCGATCGTGGAGGTGCGCCATCCCAAGGCCCACGTGACCCACGAGGCGGCCATCGGCAGCGTCGACTCGAAGCAGCTCGAGACGCTCATGACGCGCGGGCTCAGTGAGGACGACGCCACCGAGCTCATCATCGGAGGGCTCCTGAGCCCGAGCTACTGATGCCGGTGCCGGTCCTCGGAGAGCGTGGGGAGTGCGGTGAACGAGATCCCGATCGACGGCACGCTCGACCTTCACACGTTCCGACCGGGTGACGTGAAGGACCTCGTGCCGGACTATCTTCAACTGTGCAGGGAGCGTGGGATCCTCGACGTGAGGATCGTCCACGGGAAGGGGACGGGCGCACTCAGGGAGACCGTCCACTCGATCCTGCGACGGCTTCCCGGGGTCGAGTCGTTCCGTCTGGCGTCGGACGCCGGCGGTTGGGGCGCGACCGTGGTCAGGCTCGCGTCCGCGACGCAGACGGCGGGAGAGCATCAGTAGAGAGGCGGCCGCATGGAGCGGCACGCCGGGCGACGACTTCGACAAGGGAGGAACGATGCCGGTACGGAAGGCAAACGCGGTGTGGCAGGGCAGGCTCAGGGACGGCAAGGGAACAATGAAGTTCGGAAGCGGGGCTTTCGAGGGGGCCTACTCCTTTGCTTCGCGTTTCGAGGAGGGCGACGGGACCAACCCCGAGGAACTCATCGGGGCGGCGCACGCGGGCTGCTTCTCGATGGCGCTCTCGCTCGGCCTCGAGCAGGCGGGATTCACGCCGGAGGAGATCAGCACCGAGGCGAAGGTGCACCTCGACAAGGTCGACGACGGCTTCAAGATCACGAGGATCGAGCTCACAACGCGCGTCAAGGCGCCCGGCATCGACGAGGCCGCTTTCAAGGAACAGGCGGAGAGCGCCAAGAGGGGCTGCCCTGTGTCCCAGGCGCTGGCCGCGACAGAGATCGTGCTCGACGCCGAGCTTGTCAGCTAGGAGGCGAACGTGGGCGGCGGTCTGATCGTCCACATTCCTGAGGCGACGCCCGACGAGGCGCATCTCAGAGAACTGCTGGTCCCCGGGATCCGGGTGGTGGTCGGACAGGCGGACGGCATCGAGAGCGAGCGACACGTGCTGGTTCAGGGGCTTCCCTCCCGGGAGGACATCGAGGGGAGCCCGAACCTGAGGACGGTTGTCATCCCGTGGTCGGGACTGCCGCGGGCGACACGGGAGATCCTGCTCGACAACCGGCACATCGAGGTCCACAACATCCACCACAACGCCGCTCCCGCCGCCGAGCTAGCCGTCGCGCTCCTTCTGGCCGCGGCGAAGCGCGTCGTCGTCATGGACCGCGCACTACGGTCCGGCGACTGGCGCCCGCGTTACGGCGACGAAACCTCTACCACGCTGGACGGGCGAACGGCACTTGTCCTCGGCTACGGCGCCATAGGGAGACGCGTCGCGGCAGCCTGCCGCGGACTGGGGATGCATGTCATCGGCGTGAAGAGGACGCTTCGCCCCGGCGACGACGACGTCCCGGACGATGTGCATGCCATGGAGGACCTCGACGGCCTCCTGCCGCAGTCGTCGGTTCTCGTTCTCTCGGTGCCCCTGACGGACGAGACCAAGGGTCTCATCGACACCCATCGCCTGGGGCTGCTTCCTGCGGGTGCGGTGCTCGTGAACATCGCCCGCGGACGCGTCGTCGACGAGGACGCGCTCTTCGAGGCCCTCCGGTCCGGGGCGCTCGGCGCCGCCGGCATCGATGTGTGGTACAACTACCCGCGGGCCGAGGAGGAGCGGGCTCACACGCCACCCTCGTCGCGTCCGTTCAACGAACTCGACAACGTCGTCATGAGCCCTCACAGGGGAGGGGCATTCAAGGCCGACGACACCGAGAGGCGCCGGGTCGAGGCGCTGGCCCGCGTGCTGAACGCGCTGGCCCGCGGGGGACCCGCGCCGAACCGCGTCGACGTCGACAGAGGGTACTAGGAGGTGGATGAACGTGAAGACCATCAGGTTCTGTGCCGTTCTGACGGCCGTCGGAGTCTGCGCGGCCGGCCTCGCGGGCTGCGACGTTCCGGGGATGGGGTCGATTCCCGGTTCCGGCGTCTCGGCGACCGACGAGCGTGTCGTCTCGAGCTTCGATCGACTGAGCGCCGGTGGGTTCGGCGAGCTCGTCATCCACTTCGGCGAGGGTGAGTACGTCACCGTCGAGGGAGACGACAATATCGTGCCCGACGTCGAGACGCGGGTGAGAGGCGGCGAACTCACTATCGGTCTCGCGCGCGGCAACTACGACCCGAAGCTCCCGCTCCGCATCACCGTGGGAGCGAACGAGCTCCTCGCGGTCGACGTCTCCGGAGCCGTCGATGTGACAGCCGAGAGGCTGCGCGGACAGACGCTCGACCTGACGGTCTCCGGAGCGGCGTCGGCGAGCATAGCCTCCATCGATGTCGGTGAGCTCGTGGTGAACGTCAGCGGCGCGGGCGACTGCGTGCTCTCCGGTGGAACAGTGGACGTCCTCAGGGTGACAGCGAGCGGCGCGGGAAGCCTCTCGGCGCGCGACGTGGAGTGCCGCGTGGCCGAGGCGGCCGCCAGCGGAGCGGGCGATGTCCTCCTGCACGTGCTCGAGGACCTGGACGCCAGTGCGTCCGGCGCCGGCAGCATCCTGTACTCCGGTTCACCCGCGGTCAGAAAGCACACGAGCGGAGCGGGCAGCGTCACGAGCGTCGAATAGCCTGCGATGCGGGTTTGGGGAGAGACACATGAGACGATATCTGCTCCTGGCGCTCGCCGCGGCGGGTGCCCTGGTCCTCGGGTCCTGTCAGCAGACGCTGGACGGCTCAGGGACACCTGCGAAAGAGAGACGGATCGTCGGCGACTTCAACCGCATCTCCCTGTCCATTCCGGGATCGGTCGAGATCGTACAGGGAGACAGCACCGGCGTGGTCATTGAAGGCGACGACAACATCGTCCCGGCGATAGAGACCGCCGTGCGCCGCGGGACCCTCCACATCGGAAAGGTCGGCGAACTCGGCGCCGTCGCCCTGCGTCCGGAGACGCCTCTCAGGATACGCGTCGACGTACGGGGGCTGAGCGTCGTCGAACTCGTCGGATCCTGCGACGTCGTTGTCCCGACGCTGGACGCCGACCGCGTGAGTGTGAACGTCTCCGGGAGCGGGGAGGTCTTCATCCGCGAACTGACGGCGCTCGAAGTGTCCGTCTCGCTGGCGGGTTCGGGGAACGCAACCCTCGGGGGACGCGCTATACGCCAGGAGGTGACGGTGTCGGGCACCGGGTCGTACGACGGCCGTCCGCTCGAGACCAAGCAGGCCGTCGTCACGGTCAGCGGCTCGGGCAACGCGCTCGTCAACGCGAGTGGAGCGCTCGAGGCGATCGTGAGCGGCTCCGGCAGCGTCGGCTACCTGGGCGATCCCGTGGTCGAGGAGCGTGTGACCGGAAGCGGCGAGGTCGGGCCCCTGCGGAGACTGAGCGATTCCTGAGATGTCGGAACCAGAGCTGAGTGCACGGATCGGTGAGTTCGAGGAGGCCCTGCTCTCCCTCACGCGTCGCCTCCTGCCGGGGTTGACCGCCGGCGACGAGGCGGGGCGCTCGCTCGTCGTGATGGACCTTCTCGGTCTCCTCTACGCGGCGCCGGCGTTCGTCGCCGGCGTCGTCTGGCTCTCCCGCTCGTCCGATCTCTCCGCCCTCTCGACCACGTGGCTCTATCTCGTTCCCCTGGCTCTCTTCTCGATCGTCCTGAGCGGACTCGACCTCAGGTTCTACGTGCGCCTCGGGGAGAACCTGGTCGGCGAGATGGGGGGCGCCCTCGACTACGTCGTGATCTGGGCGGCCGCGCTTCTCTTCGGCCCGGTCGCGCTGTGGATCTGGATCCCCGGCCGGTTCATTGCCTCGCGCAGGGAGCATGCCGACGTGCCCGGCAGGACCGAGCGGCGCGTCCGGGTCGCCCGCAGCGCGCTCCTTGATGCCGCGTCGACCTTCATCTCAGCGCTTGTCGCGCTCGATCTCTACAGGCACTGGGGCGGTTCGATCCCGCCCGACGGCCTCTCGGCGCCGGACATGCCGGCCGCCTTTGCCGCGACCGTCGTGTTGGCGGTCCTGACGATGCTCTTCAACGCTCCGATCTTCATATACTCCTGGTTCTCTCCCGCCTTCGGATTCCGGGGACCCTCGCGGGGCGTCTTCCTGAGGTTCTGGGCGGCCTCCTCGTGCTGGCCGCTTCTGATCCTACCGTTCGGCGCCTTCGCCGCGGCGACGGTGTCCGAGGACGGTCTCCCCGCGGCGCTCTTCCTCGGGGCGGGCACGCTTCTTGTGGCGGTCGCCGGGCACTGGGCGAGCGGCACGGCCCGATTGTCGATGGAGCGGTCGCGCGAGCTCGTTCGGCTTCAGCGCCTTGCGCGCGTGCTCCTCGAACAGCCGCCCGGTGAACTCGACCTGACGACGCTACTGGCCGAGCACGCGTCGACCATGTTCAGCTTCTCGTCGCTCGAGATGGTCCGCTTCCCGGGCAGCAAGCTGGTCGAGCGGCTCCGCGGCGCCGACGCACTGCCGCCGGAAGCCTGGCGATGGGCCTCAGACCTCACGGAGCCCGTGGTCTTTCGGCCGCGGGAGCGGCTGCCCTGGGGAGACACGTCGGGGGAGGACGCGCTCGCCGTCGTGCCGATCGTCGAGTCGGGTGAGAAACGCCCCCTCGGGGCCCTGTCGCTCAGGCGGCGCGTCGGGCCGTCACGTCTTCGCGACGCGCTCCCCGCGGCGCGCTCGCTCGCGTCACTTGTGGCGGCCGCGATCCACAGGTCGGAGGCCTACGAGCTCGAGCTCGAGCACGAGCGCGTCGAGCAGGAGCTGGCCGTGGCCGCGACGATCCAGAGGAGCTTCATGCCGCGTCGGGCGCCGGAGGTGGACGGCTGGAAGTTCTCGGGGCGGATCGTCTCGGCACGGGAGGCGTCGGGTGACTTCGTCGACTTCGTGCCGCTCGGCGGCGGACGATGGGGCATGCTCGTCGCCGATGTATCCGGCAAGGGCGTGGCCGCGGCAATCTACATGGCGCTTGCCAGAACGGTCATCCGCACGTACGCTCACGAGGGCGGCGCGTCACCATCGGCCGTGTTGAGCGCGGCGAACCGCAGGATCCTCGACGACACGGACGACGAGTTCTTCCTCACCGCGTTCTACGGCGTTCTCGACTCCGACACGGGCACCATCGTCTACGCGAGCGCGGGACACGACCCGGCGACCCTCCTTCGTGCCGATCGGGACGAGACGCTGGCGAGCACCGGTGTCCCGCTGGGGCTGTTGCCTGGTACCGAGTGGAGCGACCGGTCCGTCGAACTGGGCGAGGGCGACGTTTTGGCGATCCACACAGACGGGGTGACCGACGCCGGCAACGCCGAGGGGGACTTCTTCGGCTCCGACAGGCTGCGCGATGTCCTCAGACGGGCGAGAGATCTCCAGGCCGGGGAGGTCGTCGACGCCGTCATGGATGAGGTCGGGCACTTCGCCGGCGACACGCCGCAGATCGATGACATGACGCTCCTTGTCGTGAAGCGCCGAACACACGAGGAACCCGGAGGTTAGGACATGAGGGCCCTTCTCGTTCTTTCCGTGGTGCTTGCAGCACTCCCGGCGTGGGGCGCGCCGGGCACCGAGCCGCTCGAGGACGTCGCCGCCAGATGGCTGACCGGTTCCTTCTCGAGCGCAGCACAGGCAGAGGCCGACACGAACTACTTCGATATCCGGCTCGAGACGGTCCCCGTGTGGACCGACCGCGACGACGGACACTGGCTGTACGTGGAACAGGCGGCCGCCGCGCATCGCGAGCGGCCTTACCGCCAGAGGGTCTACCACGTGGTCGGGATGGGTGACACGCTCGTCAGGAGCGAGGTCTACGCGATTCCCGACCCGCTCAGGTTCGCCGGCGCCTGGGCGGATGACGAGCCGCTCGCGGCGCTCACGCCCGACTCGCTCGACCTCCGGGAGGGCTGCGCCGTCTACCTGAGAATGAGCGAGCAGGGGCACTTCGTGGGAGGGACCGTCGGGACCGGCTGTTCCAGCACCCTCGGGGGGGCGGCGTACGCCGGCTCGATGATCGTCCTGACGCCGGACCGGCTCGAGAGCTGGGACCGGGGCTTCGACGAGCACGGCGAGCAGGTCTGGGGCGCCGAAACCGGCCCCTATGTCTTCGAGCGGATACGGGAACGGCCCTGCGCCGGGGAGGGGCGATGACGGGGCTCGACTTCAGTGTTCGCCGGATGACGGAGGCCGACCTGCCCGCGGTCGCCGAGATCGAGGCCGGTGTCTTCACGGACTGGTATCGCGTCTACCGGCGCGACGATACGCCGGTGGCTGAACGGACGCTCGAGGAGCTCAGGCACTCGACATCGATCGATCCGCAGGCCAATCAGGTCGCCATCGCTGCCGACGGCTCGATGGTCGGCTTCATCCTGGGGCGCACCTGGGGCCGGGTGGGCTGGTTCGGGACGTTCGGAGTGCCGACCCAGTTCCAGGGACAGGGCATCGGCAAGGCACTCGTGGCGAGCACCATGGAGTACCTTGCGGGCCGGGCGAACATCGTGGGTCTCGAGACGATGCCCGAGAGCGGGATGAACATCGGGCTCTACACCAAGCTCGGTTTCGCGGTGACCTTTCCGACGCTCCTCTTTGAACTCCCGCTCATCAAGGAGGCGGACAGATACCGCGGTATGAAGGCTGGGGACGTCGTGCTCCTCAGACAGCTCGGGCGAGGCGACAGGAAGTCGGTGCTGGACGGCATCGCCCGTATCTCGAATGAGCTCATCGATGGGCTCGACTACCGGCCCGAGGTTCTCGCCGTCGAACGCAGCGGTTTCGGAGAGACCGTCTTTCACGAGGGGAGGGGCGGCAGGGTCGACGGGTTCGCCGTTCTCAGGACGGCCCCTTTCCGGAAGGGCGACGCCGCCGACTCGGGACGCGCGTACCTCCATCTCCTGGGCATCTCTCCCGGGGCCGATCTCGAGACCGTGTTCGGCGATCTCATCAGGCAGGTCTGGACCATCGGCGTGAGCCGCGGCTTCGCCCGACTGAGTACAGGCGCGTCGAGCCGCCGCGCCGACGCCCCGGCGCTTCTGCTCGGCGGCGGCTTCCGCAGCGTGCGCGCGGCCGTCCGGATGGTGCACAGGAGCGCGCCGTCCTCCATGTTCTCCCCGGCCGGCGGCATCAACCTCGCCCGCTGGGCCGGATAGAGCGAAGCGCCGGGCCTCTGACGAGACCCGGCGCCGTGGGTTTCCCTTCTGACAGACATTCCGTTCTAGAGAGCCCTGATCGACCTCGCGAGGACGTCGTTGGCCTCGTCGACCTCGGCCTCCGTCACGTTGAGCGGGGGACGGAAGCGGATCGAGATCGGTCCGCACGGGAGCGCCATCATGCCGTTCTCGCGGATCGTCCCGAGCGCGGCGTTCCGGAGCTCGGTCGTCGGAAGGTCGAACGCGCACATCAGACCGCGACCCCTGATGTTCGTCACGTGATCGCTGCCGATGTCGTGAAGTCCCTTCTGGAAGCGCGCGCCCATCGTGGCGGCGTTCTCGACCAGCTTCTCCTCGTGCATCACCTCGAGGTACTTCTGACAACGGACCATGTCGGTCAGGTTGCCGCCCCACGTCGAGTTGATCCTCGACGACACCTTGAAGACGTTGTCCGGCACCTCGTTGACGCGGTCCGAGACCATGATCCCGCAGACCTGGGACTTCTTGCCGAAGCACACGATGTCCGGCGTCGCGCCGAGCTGCTCGAACGCCCACATCGTTCCGGTCAGTCCCATTCCGGTCTGGATCTCGTCGAAGACCAGCAGAATGTCGTGCTCGTCGCAGATGTCGCGGAGAGCCTTCATGAACTCGGGGCGGAAGTGATTGTCGCCGCCCTCGCCCTGGATCGGCTCGATGATCATGGCGGCGATGTCGGCGCCGTACTCCTCGATGGCCGAGTAGATCTGGGCCAGGGCCTCACGCTCATCGCTCGCCGTGTCCTCGAGGTTCTTCCCCTCGAGCGGGAACCGCATCTTCGGGTTCAGGACGCGCGGCCAGTCGAACTTCGGGAAGTACTGGGTCTTCTTCGGGTCGAACGTGTTCGTCAGTGAGAGCGTGTAGCCCGAACGGCCGTGGAAGCACTGCTGGAAGTGGATGACCTTCGAGCCCTTGTAGTTCTCCTCGTACTCGTCGGGACGGTTGACGCCCCGTGCGATGTTCAGGCGGACCTTCCAGTCGAACGCGACCTTGAGAGCGTTCTCCACGGCCAGCGCGCCGCCGCTGACGAAGAAGAGATGCGGCAGGGCCTTCGGCGCCGCCAGTCGAGCGAACGCGTCGACGAACTCCGCCATCTCGATCGTGTAGAGATCGGAGTTGGAGGGCTTGTTCACGGAGACCCGGCCCAGCTTCTCGATGAACTCCTGCGTCGTCAGCTTCGGGTGGTTGAACCCGATCGGGGACGACGCGAAGCACGTGAAGAAATCGAGGAAGTCCTTCCCCGAGCGCGAGTCGTGGATCCGTGCTCCCCGGCTTTTCTCGAGATCGAGCACGATGTCGAAGCCGTCGGCGAGCATGTGAGAACCGAGTGTCTCGTGGACCTTGTCCGGCGTGATCGTCCTGGTGTTCTGGGTCAATTTCGGCCTCCGTGTGCACCAGAAACGCCCCGAGCTGTCGCTTCCACCGCCCTCTCCGCGCGAACTCGAGGCTACACGCAGGCGAGGGAAACGCGCCCACACATGGGCGCGTAGTCAGAGAATTGAGTATAGCCCGAAACGGTCGGCAAGTCCACCGGAATCAGCGCCTTCAGGCGGCCGCCACGTCCGCCCCGGGCCTCTTCGGGAAGAGCATCTGAAGGAGGGCCGGGGAGACCGGGCGGGCCCTGAGTACGGCCGTCAGATCGTCCGGTTGGAGCAGCCCGTCCTCCGTGATGACGGCGCGCACCAGCTCGAGCGGCACCGCTTCGAAGAGCCGGTTCACGACCTCGACCCCCTCGGGCCGGGACGGCGCCAGTCCGGCCGGATCGCCGGGCTCCGGTCGGCGGCAGAGCGCCTCCGGGATGATCTTGCTCTTCTGAGCAAGGACGAAGAGCGGCACGTCTGCCTCGCGGGCGGCGAGGGCTGCCGGGTAGCTTCCCGTCTTGTTGACGAAGCTCTGTTCCGTGACGGCGTCGGCCCCGAGGAGCAGGACGTCCGCGTCGGTCAGCTCGGCCGGGAACGCCGCGTCCGAGACGAGACGAACAGAGATGCCCGTCCCGGCAAGCCTCGAGGCGAGTTCCACGCCCTCGAGCGCCGGTCTCGACTCGGCGATCACGACACGCTCCGTTCTCTGCGCGATGCGTTCGAGGGCGGCGCGGACTGCGGCGCTCGTGCTCAGCGTCGCGGCGGTGGTGCAAGGCGGAAGGGCCCTCTCCGCCTCCCGAGCGAGGTGTTCGACATCGGCGTCGGCGAACTCCAGCGTCTCGGCGGCGGCGGAGACGGCCGCGGTCTTCAGAGCGTCCGGCGGAGCGCCCGAGAGCACGCCGCGCTCGGCCGCGGCGAGAACGTCGCTCGCCAGGTTGACGAAGGGCGCCATGTCGCGCTTCGCCCACACGAGCTCGCTCGCAAGGTCGGTGAGTGCATCCCAGAAGGAGCCGGGGTCGTCCGCTTCGATCTCCTCGATGGCCCGCGCGAGCTCTCCCGCGGCGCGCTTCACGAGCACCGTTGCGCTCGACGCGGTGTCGGCCGCGATCGCTTCGAACACATGTTCCTCCTTCGAAGAGGTCAGGCGTATCGCGAGATAGCCTCGATCGGATCGAGGCGGGACGCCCTGACGGCGGGGTAGATGCCGAAGAGGACGCCGACGGCGACGGCGAAGCCGAGCCCCAGAAGGACGCCGGTGCCGGACACAGGGATGACCATCTCCTGACCGGCGGCCGCCGCTCCGAGCGTGATCAGCTTACACAAGCCGGCGCCCAGCGCAACCCCGATGAGTCCTCCTACGACGCTGATCGTGACCGACTCGATGAGGAACTGCTGGAAGATGGCGCGGTCCTCCGCTCCGACCGCCTTACGGATGCCGATCTCACGGAGACGCTCGTTGACCGAGATGATGAGGACCGACAGGAGCCCGATCCCGCCGACGAGCAGAGAGACCGTGGCGATGCTGCCGAGTATCGCTCTCCACTGGCTGGAGATCTGGTCGACCTGGTCGCGCGCCTGGGCGATCTGCTCAGCGACGTTCTCGATCTGGAAGTCCTCGATCATCCGGTGTCGCCGGTAGAGCACAGCGAAGATCCGGTCGTATCCCGAGGCGATGTCCGCGCCCTTTCTCAGCTTGACCGCGAACGTGTCGATCCGCTTCGTGCCTGCCAGGTAGTGTGAGATGGTCGTGTAGGGCGCGTAGATCCTCCGGTGCTCCTGCTCCTGACCGGAGTTCCCGAACATCGGGCTGAACTCCTTCATCCTGAGAACGCCCACGACCTCCAGGCTGACGTCGCGGACGAGGACCGTCTCGCCGATCGCACTCCGGTCGCCGAACAGGTCCTCCTTGATGAGCTGACCCAGCACGCAGACACGGGAGTGCTCCTCCACGTCGATGTCGCTCAAGCTGCGGCCCTCGCCGACGTCGAGCTCGAACAGGGTGAACCCGTCCGGTGTCACGCCGAAGATCGGACCGCGTCGGGCTTCGCTTCCCGCACGGATGACGGTGTAGCTCGAGACGACCGGCGTGATCCCCCGGATCTCCGGTACCTCGGCGCGGAGGGCATCGATGTCGCCGAGCGTCAGGCCGTCGGACGCCTTGAGCTCTGCGCGGCGGTCGGGGTTCAGAGGGTCCATGTTCGAGACGAAGAACGTGTTGTCAAAGCCGAGCTTCTCGAAGTCCTCTCTGATGCGACCGACGATCCCGTCGACGAACGAGAACATGGATATGACGGCGGCGACGCCCACCACGATGCCGAACAGGGTGAGCGCGGAGCGCAGTTTGTGCGACCAGATCGAGGCGAGGCCGCTCAGTATGCTCTCGTAGACGTTCACGGGTCCTCCGCTACTCGTATCTGAGCGCCTCGACCGGGTCGAGTCGCGCCGCGCGGAGCGCCGGGAAGAGACCGAAGACCAGCCCCACGCCGATCGACGTCAGGAAGGCGATGGCGAGGATCGATGCGTCCACGGCCGTCGGCATCACGAGCACGCGGTCGAGCGTCCTGACGAGGAGAAGACCGAGTCCGAGCCCGATCGCGCCTCCCAGCGCCGTGATGACGATCGCCTCCACGAGGAACTGGATGAAGACATCGCGTCCGGACGCTCCAATGGCCTTCCGGACGCCGATCTCCCGGATACGCTCGGTGATCGACGACAGCATGATGTTGGCGATGACGACGCCGCCGACGAAGAGCGATACGAAGGCCACGGCCCAGAACACGATGTTGAAGAAGCGGGCCTGTTCGGCCTGTTCCTGAATGCGCTCCGACTTCGAGTCGATCTCGAAGTCCTCGACGCCGTGACGGCGCATGAGGACGGTCCTGACCTCCTGAATGAGAGAGGGCACGAGGTCGACCGACCTGGCGGCGATCTCGAGACCGTCAAGCCGGTCGTGGACCGAGAACCGCTTGATCATCGTCGTGATCGGGATGTAGTGGCCCCTGTTGAACCACTCGAGGACGTTGCGCTCGCCGCCCCCGCCGCCCCGGAAGTAGAACTCCTTCCGCTCCATGACGCCGACGACCGTGAACGGGATGCCCTCGACGAACACGACCTTCCCGACGGCGTCCTCGTCGCCGAAGAGGTCCTCCTTGTAGGTCGGGCCCATCATGATGACGTTAGCGTACGAGTCGAGGTCGCGGTCCGTGATGAACCGCCCCCGCTCGACAGGCATGTCGTCGGCGAAGACGTAGTCCGCGGTGGTCCCGAGAACGCGCATGCGGAAGGTTCTGTCGCCATAGCTGACGTTGAGCCTCCGGCTGATCTCGGGGTCCACGTAGCTCACCGAGGGGCACTCCCTGCGGATCGCCTGGGCGTCACGGTAGGTCAGCCGCTCGGAGGCCCTCTCAGCGGCCGACATGAAGACCCTGTTGGTCCGGGTATTGGTGATCCGGAGCTCGCGGAGACCGCCGAGTTCCTCAAAGAAGGCCTCGGTCTGCGCCTGCCCGCCCCGCATGAGGGCCAGGACGGCGACGACCGAGGCCACGCCCAGGACGATGCCGATCATCGTGATGACGGCGCGCCCCTTGTTGGCGGCCATGTCTCTGAGGCCGGCGCCGAGACTCTCGAGGATGTTCACGAAGCTGCTCCGTTCGCGACACGGCCGTCCTCGATCCGGATGATGCGCTCGGCGTGCTCGGCGACGGCGGCGTCGTGCGTGACGAGAACGACCGTCCTGCCCTCCTCGCTGAGGCGGTCGAGGATCGACATGATCTCCCGGCCGGTGCGCGAGTCGAGGTTTCCCGTCGGCTCGTCCGCAAGGAGGATGCTGGGCCGGTTGACGAGCGCCCGCGCTATGGAGGCTCTCTGGCGCTCGCCGCCGGAGAGTTCGTTCGGCCGGTGGCGGAGACGGTGCTCGAGCCCGACCTTCGCCAGCTCGGCCTCGGCCATCTCGCGCCGCTCCGAGCGTGATATGGAGCCGTGGTAGACGAGCGGAAGCGATACGTTGGCCACGATGTCTATGCGGGGAAGCAGGTTGAAGTTCTGGAAGACGAACCCGATCTCCCTGTTACGGACCAGTGCGAGCGCCCGGCCCGTCAGGCTCGAGACCTCGGCCCCGTTGAGTACATACCGGCCCTCGGACGGCGTATCGAGGCAGCCTAGGATGTGCATCAGCGTCGACTTGCCCGAACCCGAGGGTCCCATGATGGCAACGTACTCGCCCTCGTCGATGATCAGGTCGACGCCTCGAAGGGCGCGGACCTCGACCTCTCCGAGTTCGTAGGTCCTGGTGATGTTCTCGGTTCTGATCAGCATGCTAGCGTCCTCTGCCCGCTCGGCGTGTCATCTCCTGTCTCCGGCGCTCCTCGTCGGTCATCTCGATCTCGTCGAGCTCCGGGTCGTAGAGAGCGACCGTCTCACCCTCCGAGATGCCGGAGACGACCTCGGCGCGTTCGATGTTCGACACGCCCACCTCGACCTCGCGCTCGGCGGGCTCGTCGGCGTCATCCTCGAAGACGTAGCAGACGTATCCTCCGTTCTTTCTGAAGACGGCCTCGATGGGAACGGTCACGACGGATTCCGAGTGGTCGCCCTGGATCTCGATGTTCGCGGTCATGCCGGGCTTGAGTCTCGGGTCGTTGTCCGTGATGTCGATCTCGACGTCGAAGATCTTGACCCCGTCCTCGTTCCGGGCCGCCGGGGCGATGTGACCGATGGCGCCCTCGAACGTGATGTTGGGATAGGCGTCGACGTCGATGGCCACGTTCTGCCCGTTCCGGATCTTCCCGATGTCGACCTCGTTGACCCCGGCCTTGATCTGCATGATCGACAGGTCGGCGATCGTCATCAGCGTCGTGCCCGCCGTGTAGGAGACGGCGCCCGACGTGACGATCTCGCCCTCCTCGATGTCGACCGACACGATGGTGCCGGACGCCGGCGCGACGACGTCGAGGAACTCGGCTGACTCTCCGTCAAGGTCCATCGAGACCCCGTCCTCCTCGGCGAGCTCCATCTGCTCGAGCGCCGACCGGTACTCGATCATCGCGATGTCGTACTCGTCCTTCGACAGCTGGAGCTGCTCGTCGGAGATGAGATCCGCCGAGTGCAGCTCGAGGTCGCGTTCGTAGTCCTGTCGCGCACGCTCCATGGTCACGCGGGCCCGTCCGTAGCTGGTCTTGAGGTTCGCCACGGTACGCGCCTGCGCCATGTCCGGCTCGATGCGCGCGAGGAGAGCACCCTTCGCGATATCCTGGCCCTCCTCGACGAAGAGCTCGCGTACCTTGCCGCTGACCTTGGATTTGACCAGGACGATGCGCTCCGGCTGGATCTCGCCGACCTCCGACAGCGTCACGGCGACGTCGCCGATCGAAGCCTCAGCGCGTCGCCCGTTCGCCTCGGCGCCGGGCGGGCCGTTCTCGGGCGTCGCCTGGGCGTCGTCGGCGCGGCCTGGCCTCATGACGACCGCCAGGGTGACAGCGACGACCACGGCGGCGGGTACCATCCACTTGAGGTGTTTCTTCATGCCTGGAACCTCCTGGACTCGCGGGTAGGGCTCATCTCGGCGCGTCGTCTGCGGGAGAGATGACGTGCCTGCGGCAGGGGAAGTCGTACATCCCCTGTTGCGGTCACCGGTCGCGCCCGCTGTCGCCGCGCATCCATGTGACACGCGCGGGCCGCAGAGGGTTTTACGAGATGTGCGGCCCGCGTCACTGGCCAACAACGGCCCAGGATAGTATACTGACCCACCCGCGAGGTGCGGAGGTCTCAGACCGAGCGGGAGTCAGCAGGACGAACACACCATGTCGCGCGTCCGGCCGTGTGTGGCGGGCGCGTTCTTCGCAGGGGCGGCCGTGGTCCAGCTCGAGAACATCACCGTCTCCTTCGCGGGACAGCCCATCCTGAAGGACATCTCGTGGCGCGTCGGCGACCGCGACCGCGTCGGTCTCGTCGGACCGAACGGGTCGGGCAAGACGACGCTGCTCCGCCTGCTCATGGGCGATCTCGTCCCGGAGAGGGGAGAGGTGCTCTGCACGAAGGGCACGACCTTCGGCTACCTGCCCCAGGAGCAGCTGACGATGGCCGGCCGGACCCTCTTCGAAGAGGTGATGACGGTCTTCTCACGCGTGACGGAGATCGAGGACCGGCTACGGGACCTGGAACACCGGATGGCCGACCTTCCCTCCGAGGGACCGCTTCACGACGAGACACTGGCCGAGTACGCGAAGCTGCAGCACGAGTTCGACGCGCGGGACGGCTTCACAGTCGAGGCGCGCGCGGCGACGGTGCTGTCCGGTCTCGGTTTCAGCGAGAGCGACCACGGCAGAAAGACGGAGGAGTTCAGCGGCGGCTGGCAGATGCGGATCGCTCTCGCGCGCCTCCTGCTCGAGGATCCGTCCGTTCTCCTGCTCGACGAGCCCACGAACCACCTCGACCTCGAGTCGATGATGTGGCTCGAGGACTACCTGAAGGAGTATCAGGGCGCCGTCATCCTGGTGTCGCACGACAGGACGTTCCTCGACAACGTCGTCACCCGCATCAGTGAGCTGTCGGTCGAGGGTCTCGTCGACTACTCCGGGAACTACGCCGCATTCCGCGAGCTCAGGGAGAAGCGGCGGGAGACGCTCCGGGCGACCCGCGAACAGCAGGAACGACGCATCGCCCACTACCAGAGTTTCGTCGCCCGGTTCAAGGGCAACAAGGCGAAGACGGCGCTCGTTCGCAGCCGCGAGAAGATGATCGAGCGCGTCAGATCCGAGCTCGTCGAGGTCCCGACCGACGGAAAGTCCATCCGGTTCGAGTTCCCGGACCCGGAGCGCGGCGGCTCCGTCACCGTGTCCCTGAAGGGCGTGCGTCAGGCCTACGGGGACAAGGTCGTCTTCCGCTCTCTCGACCTCGATGTCGCACGGGGCGACAGGGTCGCCCTGGTCGGCGCGAACGGCGCGGGCAAGTCGACGCTGCTCAAGATCATGGGCGGCATCGTACCGATCGATGCGGGGGAACGCAGGCTCGGGCACAACGTGACGCTCCAGTATTTCGGGCAGAATCCTGCGAAGAGCCTGAACGGCGACAACACGGTCTTCGAGGAGGTCGCCTCGGTCGCGCCGGACGAGATGCGGCCCCGTCTGCGCGGCCTTCTCGGTGCCTTCCTCTTCCACGGGGACGACATCCAGAAGAAGGTCCGCGTGCTGTCGGGCGGCGAGAAGAGCCGAGTCGCGATCGCGAAGATGCTGCTTCGACCGGCCAACTTCCTGCTTCTGGATGAGCCGACGAACCACCTCGACATGGCCTCGCGCGAGGTCCTCGAGGAGGCGCTGGCAGG
Organism: Candidatus Effluviviaceae Genus V sp.; assembly: GCA_014728125.1. Lineage (NCBI taxonomy): Bacteria > Candidatus Effluviviacota > Candidatus Effluviviaceae > Candidatus Effluviviaceae Genus V sp. The sequence continues at coordinate 4,498 of WJMD01000071.1, read as the reverse complement.
CTACGCGGGGACCATCTGTCTGGTGTCCCACGACCGCTCGTTCATGGATGCGATCGCGAACAAGGTCATCGAGGTCGACTCCGGGAATCTCCGGCTGTTCCACGGGAGCTACAGCGATTACCTGTGGAAGAAGGAGCGCGAGGCCGTCGAGGCCGGGGGCCGGAGCGAGACCGCCGGACGCCGCAGGGAGCGGCCGAAGAGCGGCGGTCCCAAGAGCAAGGCGCAGAAGCGCCGCGAGGCGGAAGAGAGGAGGCGCCGGTCGGCGTCGAAGAGCCGCGCCCGAGAGGAGCGAAGGGGTATCCTCGAGGAGATCGCGTCCTCCGAACGCCGGCTCGAGGAACTCGACATCGAGCTCGTGGATCCCTCGGTCTACACTGACGGCGAGAAGATGCGCGTGCTCGTCAACGAACAGCGCGCCCTGAGGGCCCGCGTCGACGAGCTCTACGAACGGTGGGCCGAGCTCGAGGATTGAAGCGTGTGAACGGTCCCGGCCCCACTGACCGGGTCGATACGACGGACGAAGAAGGGCGGGCCCGACAGCGGGCCCGCCCTGTTGCTTGTGGAGCGAGACGCAGGGAGTCTATTTGAGCAGCGTCATCTTCCGGACCTGCTGCGCTCCCTTGCCTGAGAGGCGGACGAAATAGACGCCCGACGAGACCGAGCGCCCTGCGCCGTCCCGCCCGTCCCACGTGACCTGGTGGTCGCCCGCGGGGAAGTCGCCCGAGGCAAGTCGGGCGACGATGCGTCCGTCGACCGTGTAGACGGAGAGGTCGAGCTCGGCCCCTCCGCTCGGCACCGAGAACGCGATCGTCGTGACGGGATTGAAGGGGTTCGGGACGTTCTGCGCCAGTCCGAGGAGCGGCGGCTCGACGAAGTCGCCCGGCACGTTGACGGGCAGCTCAAGCCCGTAGTGGCCCGTGTGCATGTAGTCGTGGAGGAACGTGCCCCATTCGACGCCGTCCCCGCCGGCGTAATCACCCTCGGTATCCCAGATGTAGACGTTCTGGTCGAAGCTCGACACGATGACCTCCGTGTCGCCGTCGTTGTCGACATCGTCGATCGTGGGACATGAGTAGATCTCGCCTCCGGTCTGGATCGGCCAGCCCTCGAGGAGCGATCCGTCCGCGTCGAAAGCGTAGACCTTCCCGCTGTCGCATCCGACCAGGATCTCCAGATCGGAGTCCTCGTCGATGTCGCCCACCGAGACCGTCGAGTGCGAGTTGGAATCGAGCAACACCGGCCAGTTCGTTACGCCGCTTCCGTCGTGGTGCCAGATCATGACCGAGCCGTCAGACGCCGGCATGATGATCTCGAGGTCCCCGTCCGTGTCGATGTCCGCCAGCGACGCGGTTGGGGGGAAGTCGCTGTTCAGGACATGCGTCTTCGGCCATCCCGTCGCCGTCGATCCGTCGTGCTCGAACAGCCAGACGGAGTCGTCATTCGTCCCGGCTATCACCTCGATGTCGCCGTCGTTGTCCACGTCGCCGACCGTGATGGAGCTCTGAGCGTTCGCGGTGACCCCGACCGGCCATCCCGGCACGTCGGTGCCGTCGGGGTTCCAGCAGTAGATGCTGTCGGAACGCGATGGCGCGATGATCTCGAGGTCGCCGTCGCCGTCGATGTCGACCAGCGCCGCCGAGCCGTAGCACCACTGGTGGTCGAGCGACGCGAAGATGCCCGTGGTCGCGGGGTCACCGTCTCCGTCGATGAGCTCGGTGCCGTCCGAGGACCAGGCGTACATGAAGCCGTCGGCGCACGGGAGCGCCACGTCGTGGAGTCCGTCACCGTCGAGGTCGCCGAGCGACGGCGTCGCCCAGCTGAACCTCGTCGTCGTGACCGGCCAGCCGCTCAGCACCGTCCCGTCCTCGCCGTTCCAGGCCCAGACCTCGTAGACCGGATCGGCCTCCGTGCCGACGTTGCCCCAGGCCGCGCCGATGATCTCGGGATACTCGTCTCCGTCGAGTTCGCCGACCGTCAGCGAGGAGCGGAACCCGCCCGTCGGATCCGTGGCGTAGATGCCGTGGGTCCTGGGGTCGCCGTCACCGTCGTGATACTCGATGCCGTCACCGTGCCAGCAGTAGACGTCCTTCGATCCGATGAGGACCTCAAGGTCCCCGTCGAGGTCGATGTCGGCCGCGACCGGAGTACCGTAGTTCGTCTCGCCGCCCATGAGAGGCCAGCCGTTCTGGAGAGGCGGATTCGTACTGATCTCGAGCACGTCCGAGGGGAGCGTCTCGTTGCCGGAGGAGTCGACGGCCGTGACCTGGTAGTAGTAGAGCTGCTTCTCCTCGAGCCCCGTGTCGCTGTAGTACGCCATGTGCTCGAGATGCAGATCGGTGATGAGTGAGAAGTTGCCGCCGAACGTGTCCTTTCTGTAGACGCGGTAGCCCCAGACGTCGTCCACCACGACGGCGTCCCAGGTCAGATCGATCGTCGTGCCTCGGACACTTCCTCCGAGGCCGGTCGGCTGGTACGGCGCCTCCAGGTCGAAGTACCGCGTCCAGGACTTGCCGTAGGCATCCGTCAGCTCCAGTCGGAAGTGGTCCGTGATCGGAGCCGAGACGGTGAACACGAAACCCCCGAGGCCGGTCCGGATCTCGGCGGGGGCGATGTCGCCCCAGTTGTCCGTACTGTCCGTGATAGTGACCGCCGCGCCCGGATACGAGAGTACGCCGGACACGACGTCGGCAAGTCCGTTGCCCTCGTTCAAGACGTCGATCGACAGCGTGACCGTTTCTCCCGACTCGGGGATGCCGTCGCCGTCACCGGACGAATCGTCGACGTCGTTCATGTACTGTACCAGGATGGGTCTCAGGACCTTGACGCGGACCTCTTCGGTCCACGTCGTCCTGGCGTCGTCGGTCACCTCGAGTGTGAAGACGGCCTCGTACTCGTTCGGAGCGTCGTTCCCGATCGTCGCGACGAAGGCGTCGCTGAACTCGACGACGCCGCCCGCGGGAATCGTCCCCAGCGACTCCGTGCTGTCCGAGAGCGAAACATAGGGGTCACCGTCATGCAGTGTCGCGGTGAGCGTCCCCGCGGCAGACTGGCCTCCGTTCCCGATCGTGACGCTGATCTCGATCGTCTCGCCCGGCTCCACGAGACCGTTGCCGTTCCCGTCGCTCGAGCCGGTGGTGTCGTCATCCGTTGCGGTGTCCCTGAGCGTCAGATGCGCGCCCGAGACCGCCGTGACGTTGATCGTGTCCTCGTACGGGAGATGGTCGGGCGCCGTGACCGTGATCGTCATCGTCCCGGTCGTCTCAGGGGAGAACGACAGGACGACCTGTCCCGAGGCGTCCGTGTAGCCGGTCGCATAGACCTCGGCGTCCTTGACGACGCAGACCAGCGCGCTGTCGACGGCGGATGGATCGGTCACCGTGACGGACAGATCGTACTCCGACAGGGGGATGTCGCTGGGATGCGACACGGTCAGGTCCGCCGGCCGCCCGGTCCAGAGATCGTGCTCCGGATCCCCGAGGAAGACGTAGCTCATCTGCGTCCAGCGATCCGTGTTGTCGTACTGGGCGTCGGGTATGTGGGGGATCTTGCAGCTCGCGCTAACGACACCGGCCTTGGTGACGCCCTGCGTGTAGAAATCCTCGAACCAGTTGTAGTAGTACTCGTCGGCTGTCGACGGGAAGCAGTATCTCGTCGGGCCGAACACCGACGTCGCACCGCCGCCCTGGTTGTTCATGAGATGCTCGGCGATCGCGTCGTACTCGATGGCGGCCGACGTGCAGTCGAGAAGCCAGGCGAACCCCGACTTGGGATACGTGTTCGTGAAGGCGTCCGCGTCCTGTACCGTGATGTAGTTGTTCTTGCTGACGCGGAGGATGTTCTTGTTCCCGTGTCCGACGTGGGACACGATGTTGTAGCCGAGATTGATCGAGTCGATCGCCGACTGCCTGTTGAGCTCCTCGGAGGCGGGGAACTCGGTGTGGTTCTGGTAGAGCAGCACCTTGTTGACGGACGGAGGGACGAACGACAGGGTGGGTTCGACCACCTGAGCCGCTCCATCCGTGCTGATGAGCTCGCCGGGTTCCCAGTCGTACGGGAAGAGGACCTCCGCCAGGTACAGGATGCGGTCCGTGAAGTGCGGCGTGGGCGTCTTCTCGTACGTCAGGCACTTGTCGACGAATGTCTCAGCCTCGATCTGTGTCGCTGCCGGAGCGCGTCCAACGAAAAGGTCGGGGTAGAGGTCGACGCTGTCACCCGGGGCCGAGACGCCGGCGAAGCCCTCGCCGATCCTGGAGTCCCCGTCCCCGTTCCAGTTGCCGTCGAGATCGCTGAAGTAGAGATCCGTCGAGACCTCCCATCCCCCGTAGTACGCCGTGTAAGCCATGCGGGTCGGGACGTAGTTCGTGTCACCTCCGAGGAGGACGTAGGTCGTGCCCCACGTCGCGTACGCGTCCTGGAGGAACATCCGGATCCGCTCCGCCGTGTCCGAGCCGCCCGTGTAGTTCGACTCGATCCACGACACCGTCCGGATCACCGTCGG
>WJMD01000070.1 GCA_014728125.1 Candidatus Effluviviaceae Genus V sp. | reverse complement strand
GTTCTCGGCGTCGACGTCGTTCGGAAGCCTCAACCGCGTCAGGATCTTGAGCCGCGTCGGGCCGTCGACAGAGAAGACGAGCGGCTCGTCCGCCGTCAGCCGGTAGTAGGTGAACGTCTCGCCGTCGACCAGCATCTGCGTCTCGACCGCGTACGAGGTCGGCGTGAAGGAGCGCCAGTCGAGGGCGGCGGCGTCCGAGGTGAGCGCCGCCGCGGCGGCGAGGACGAGCAGCAGTGAGACGGTCCGTCTCATGACCCCTCCGATCTCGGTCGTCTGAACAGGTAGTGCTTCAGGTCGATACGCACCACGACGAAGATAAGGAAGCCGTAGAGCACCGCCAGCACGGCGACGAGCGGCACGTTGTAGTGGTCCTGATAGAAGATGCCCCCGGTGCCGACCTCGGGGACCGGAACGGGGTCGATCGTCAGTCCGTACCGGTCGATGAACGGGTCGGCAGACGGGACATGAACGACCGGGACGCCGCGGTCCGCCATGCGGACGAGCGCGCCGCGCCGCGGGAAGTTCTTCGTCCCGAGCACTCTCGAGAGGCCCGGGCGCACGAGTTCGTCGAGCCGGCTGGTCCCCACGCTTCCCAATCCCCCGCCCACGTTGACGTAGAGTGCGTACCCCGCATCACCCGCGGCCTCGTCGTAGATCTCCATTCTCCTGACGATCGACTCGTCGAGCGACGGCTCCTCGATGAGCGGGACGTTCGTCCGCTCCGCGGCCTCCCGGGCGAGCTCTCGTCCCTTCGGCGGAAGCCCGCGTCCGCGGTCGTCCCCGCCCCCGATCGACGCCGCTACCGAGCCGTGCTCGATGATCTCGCGGTCGAGGAGGATCGCCTCCATGTCGAGCCAGGTGAGCTCGGGATCGGTCGCGCCCCACATCGACGAGCCGACCGACGTCACCGGCACGGGGACGGCGCCGAGCGTCTCGATCGAGATGAGCATGGCCGCATTGAGCAGCGGGTACGAACCGCTCATCCCAACGGCCACGAGGTCGCCCTCCGCGACCCCGGCCCGCTCGAGGAGCTGCACGAAGACGGCCGCCATGTTCGGATCGAGCGCCCGGAGCTTCGCGTCGTGCGAACCGCGGCTCGTCGTGATCAGCGAGAACTCGGGACCGATGAGACCGGTGTCGTTCGGGTCGTTGACGACGTCGATGGGGCCGCCCATGCCCAGCCGAACCTCGCGGATCGCCTCGAGCGCCTCACGGGTCAGCGTCGCCGCCTGCATCTTCTCGCGGAAGTATGGCTGCGCCTCGGGCGAGCGCGAGCGCTCCACGACGCCGAGGAGCAGGAGTCCGATGACGGCGAGCGCCAGCAGCGCCCACCCGTGGACCCTACCAGGTCGGTACTTCAATGGGCGCCCCTCCCGTTGTCAGGATCAGAACGAGCCGCACCATGACGGCGGCCATCAGCATCGACATCAGCGTCACAAAGGCCCCCTGGCGGTCCATCCAGTACGCGATGAGCCCCGGGATGATGTAGCCGATGGCCTCGAAACTCAGAAACTCGGGGAACTCCGGTCTCCCGAAGATGACGCGCGTCAGATGTCCGTACAGGAAGCCGAGGAGGATGACCATGACCAGGAAGCGTTTGCCGTAGAGCAGCATGAACTGCCCCATGATCTTCGCGGTCAGGTACGTAAGGACCGCGGCGACGACCGTGCCGACCACCCGCCAGGGCTCGGCGAGCGCCAGCGCGATGTAGCCAGGCACGACCATGCCTCCCGCCGCCAGCCCGAACGCCTCCGAGAAGATCAGGCTCATGATGAGCCCGATGCCGATGGCAACTGGAATCACTGGTTCTCCCCCTGGATGAGTTCGAGGAGCCTGCCTCCGACGCCGCCGATGTTCCCGACGCCGACGGCGATGGTCCGCCTGCCGGCATGACCGACGAGCGCCTCGTAGACGTCGAAGGCCCCGAGCCCCCCGAGGTCGGTGACCTTCGACTGGTCGAGCCCCCTGGAGAGGGCGATCCGCCTGACCGCCTGTGTCATGCCACCGGCGAGGATGAAGTGGTCCGCGTCGAGGTCCTCCGCGATGATCTCTCCGAACTGGAACGCTCGGTCGGGACGGTCCTCCCGCATCCCGACGATGACGACGACCTTTCTCTCAGGGTCCGACCGGGGCGCGACCGTCTCCCAGACGGCGCGCGTCGACTCGCGGTCGTTCGCCGCGAAAGCGTTGATGAACTCGATCTCCTTGCCCTCGGTCTGGAAACGGTGGACGGTGAGCGCGCCGGGGTCGGGACTCGCCGCCCGCATCCCTCTGAGGGCGGTCTCGCGGTCTACGCCGAGGTGCTCACAGACGGCGAGCGAGAGGGCGATGTTCTCGGCGTGCTCGACGTACGAGAATCCGTCGGTCAGAGACGCGTCATCCGGCGTGCCGACCTCCCGAAGCTGGGCCCCCAGTCTCTCGGCCGTCTCCCTGAGAGGACCGACCCGGTCGTGCTCCGACGTGAAGACGACGCCGCCCCGCGGAATGGTCCCGGCCAGCGCCACCGCGACGTCGTCGACGGTCGGTCCCATGACGTCAAGATGGTCCGGCCGGACGTTGGTGATGACACCGACCGTCGAGCGCACGAGCTGGTGCTCCGAGACCCTCTGGAGATCGGGCCGGATGGCCATGCACTCCACGACGAACGCGTGTGCCCGCTCACCCGCCGCCCGGGCGACGATGCCGATCTGCTCGCGGATGTTGGCGGGGCCCGGCCTCGGCACCGGCTCCTCACGCCCGTCGGCATCGATGTAGCGCGCGGCCGAGCCGGTCGTCTTCGCGACCGTCCTCACGCCGCCCTCGCGAAGCCCTGCCGAGATGAGACGTGTAACCGACGACTTGCCGCGCGTGCCGTTGACATGCACGCGGACGGGGAGCGCGCCGAGACGCCGGACGTGAAGGCGGTACTCGACGAGCCCGTAGGTGAAGAAGGCCACTGCCAGAAGAAGGACG
>WJMD01000069.1 GCA_014728125.1 Candidatus Effluviviaceae Genus V sp. | reverse complement strand
CCTGAAGCGCGGGGTGCTCCGGAAGGACCCGTTCCAGTCGCTCGACCAGCGCGGCGTGGGCAGCCTCGTCAAGCTGGCGCTCGAGCGCGGGCTGGAGGTCAACCCCGAGCTCCACGTCGGCATCTGCGGCGAACACGGCGGTGACCCCAGCTCGATCAACTTCTGCCACCACGCCGGCCTCGATTACGTGAGCTGTTCGCCGTTCCGGGTTCCGGTCGCCCGGCTGGCGGCGGCCCACGCCGTTCTCAAGGCGAGGATCCGCGGGTTCATGATCTAGAAGCGGCGGCGATCGGGAGGAACGACGCGGGGGTCCCTCCGGGGCCCCCGCCGTTACGTTGCCCCGGTGCGGCTCGAGAACGCCGGATACGCGGCGCGTTCGGAGTGCTACGAGGTTGACTGTCGGTCGTTTCAGGGCGTACAATCATGGTGTGCCTTGGGAAGAACGGTCCCCGGCGCAAGGGGGCCCTCGCGAAGATACGATCCCCGGACGTGACCATGCGGAAGTTCGCCTTCACAGTGCTTCTCATTCTCTTCGCGCTCGCCGTCTGGTACGGCGTGGCGATGGGCGACTTCCTTGAGACGCTCTCGAACGGAGTGACGATCTGCCTGACATGCATCGGTGTAGCCTAGACGGGACAGACCTGTCGGCGGGAAGGCGGGAGCGGGTGTGAACCGGAGGATCGTGCAGCTCGTCGCCTTCTTCGCGACGAACTCGTACTTCGCGTCGATCCCGAGAGCGAGCTTCTATCAGGGTTCGCTGAAGGGCGTCTGCGTTCCGGTGCTCAACTGCTACGCCTGCCCCCTCGCGTGGGGCTCGTGTCCGATCGGAGCGCTTCAGCACTTCGTCATCATCCGCGCTCTTCCCTTCTATCTTCTCGGCGTTCTCGGGATCATCGGCGTCTTGGTCGGCAGGTGGCCGTGCGGCTGGCTGTGCCCGTTCGGGTGGTTCCAGGAGATCGTCTACAAGCTCAAACTCCCGAAGTTCTCCGCGCCCGACTGGCTCAGGCACATGAAGTTCGTCGTGCTCGTCGTCGTGGTCGGCTTCATAGCCTGGTGGACCTGGGAACCCTGGTTCTGCAAGATCTGCCCTGCGGGAACGCTGGGCGCGGGGCTGCCCTGGCTGCTGTGGAACGCACGGGGTTCCGACTTCGCGGCGGGCATGGACTTCACCACCTGGATGTTCGGGCTGAAGATCGGGATCCTGGCCGGACTCATCCTGCTCTTCGGAATGATGAAGCGCCCGTTCTGCCGGTTCGTTTGTCCGTTGGGCGCCATCTTCGGACTCTTCAACAAAGTGAGCCTGCTCCAGCTCAACGTCGATCTCGACAGCTGCAGGGTGGCGGCGGCCAGGGGCTCGAACTACGAGAACTGCGCGACGTGCAGGAACTGCTCGCGGGATTGCCCCATGGACCTCAAGGTGCCGGAGCAGATAGACAGCGTCGACTGCATCAGATGCATGAACTGCACTCGCAGCGGCTCCCCGACGTGGAGTATGCGCTTCAAGCGCGTTCACAACTGGGGCTCCGGGAGCGTCCGGGGTATCGAGGAGGACCTGACAGCGGCGCCCTGATGCCTGCGGACGACGTGGGCCGCGCGATCGACTCCGACCGTCCCCCTGAGCCCGCCAGACCATCCCCGGAGGGAGGGATGCGTCAATGGGACTCTCCGCCGGCATCACGGAGGATCTGGTCGACCGACTGAGCGGCGCCGACCGCCTCGTGGTCTTCACGGGCGCCGGTGTCTCGCAGGAGAGCGGAGTGCCGACCTTCCGCGGGAGGGACGGCCTCTGGAGGGAGTACAGCGCCGAGGACCTGGCGACGGCCGAGGCCTTCGAGGCCGATCCGGAGCTCGTCTGGAGCTGGTACGACTACCGCCGTCAGATCATCGCTGACGCGGAGCCCAACCCCGCCCACAAGGCCATCGCAGAACTCGAGGATGTCTTCCAGGACGTCCGTCTCGTCACCCAGAACGTGGACGGCCTCCACGCGAGGGCCGGGAGCTCCGATCCGATCGAGCTCCACGGCAATATCTGGCGGGCGAGATGCACGAGGGAGCTCACGGTCGGCGCCTTCACCGAGACGCCGCTGAGCGAGATCCCACCCCGGTGCACGACGTGCGGCGCGCTCCTCAGGCCGGATGTCGTCTGGTTCGGGGAACCTCTTCCGGTCAAGGCCTTCGAGGCGTCCCGACGTGCCGCACAGTCGTGCGACGCGATGCTCGTCGTCGGGACGTCGGCCGTCGTACGGCCGGCCGCTTCACTGCCGCTCGTCGCGAAGCACAATGGAGCGACGGTGGTCGAGATCAACACCGGGTATACGCCGTTCTCCGTGCTGATCGACGCCACCCTGCTCGGACCGGCGGGCGGTGTGCTGCCCGAGCTCGTCGGCAGGGTTGCAGAGCGGAGGGACGCGAGGCAGAATGTGACCGACGCCGCTGCGAAGTTCCGGGGCGAGACCGACCGGTGACCCGCGACCGCACGGTTTCCCGGCCCCAGGGCCTCCCTCCCCCGCGTGCTTGACGCTCATCTGATGCTCTGCTAGCTTCTTCCTTATAGGACGCAATCAGGGTGAAGGACGCTCGCCGGCCTTGGAGGCCGGACGGGACTGGTCTACCCTTGTAACGGCGATATGGCCTGACCGCGCTCCGCGCGGCGCTTTTCGGGGATCAGCTTATGAGACGCATGTTGCCCGTTGTGGTGCTCCTGGCCGTTCTCGTGGCCTTCGGCGCCGCGACATCGAAGACGTACAACAGCCCGAACGTCAATGGGCGGGTCCAGACCCAGGCGGGGGACTGGGAGGCCGACGAGCTGGTCTTCAACGACCCCAACGACGATTGCCGCTACTACCCGTCGGATGCGGACCTCGACAACCTCTGGGTCACCTGGGACGCCGACAGTCTGTACGTCGGCATCAAGACCGTGAACGGCCCGGGCGGATACGGGAACGGCTACCTGCTCTTCATCGACACCGACTGGCAGAACGGCGTGACGGGCGCGACCGATTTCACGAGCGCCGACTTCTACGCGCGTCAGCTCGTGTTCGAGGGCTTCGGGGCCGAGGTCGTGATGGGCGGCTGGAACCTCCCCGTGACGTTCGATGCGAAGTTCTGCTCCGATCCGACGAGCACGACCGACCTCACGGAGTTCTACTCGCAGTGCAACCCGGGCCTCAAGCACATCGAGGCCCGTTTCTCGTGGAACGAGCTCTACGGCATCGGGCCCGGACAGGTCCCGCCGGGCACGACCGTCCAGTTCATCGCGGCAGTCGTCGGCGGGGACGGCTCCGGACCGTACGATCTGATGCCGACCTCCTCTTCGGCTCTCGAGACGAGCGGCGGCACGGCATGGAACGCGCTCATCACGGCCGATGAGGCCGTCGAGATCGTCGTCGATGCCAACTCGGACGGGGTTCCCGACGAGGGGTACCCGCCGAGCGGCGCCATCTCGGGAACGGTCACGCTCGACGAACCGTCCGACACGACCACCGTCGTGACCGTGAGCGCCATGCAGGGCGGGAACGTCGTCGGCAGTGACGAGTCCCCCGCGGGCGGGGGAGACTACATGATCTCGACGCTGGCGGACGGCACCTACGACGTCACGACCTTCGCGGAGGGATATCTCGACTCGACCGTGCTCGGTGTCGTCGTGGCGAACGAGGACACCACTGAGAACGTGGATTTCATGCTGACCAGAGTGGACGGAAAGATCATCGGCTCGGTCACGGCCGTCGGCGGCCCGCTCGAGGACGTCACGGTCACGGCGTACGACGTCGACACCGGAGAGGTCGGCGGCGACGGGGCGCAGGTCGTCGAGAATGGCTCCGGGACATTCGAGATCGGCATCGTCGTCGACGGGACCTACCGCGTCGAGGCGACGGCCAAGGGTTACGTTGAAGCCGTGACGACCGTGACGGTCGAGGACGAGAGCACCGAGGACGTCGGCCAGCTGACGCTCAACGTCGTGGAGGCCACGGAGTACGCGTTCGTCGACTCTGTCGGGAACACCATCCAGAGCGTCCGCACGACGGTGAGCCTCCCGGCCGACACGATCTACTACTTCGCCCCGGCGTGGATCCAGCCGCGCGACGCCGACGGTCGCGTCGCCTACTGGGACGACGCGGCGCAGGACAGCGTCCTTCTGGAGGCAACGAAGCTCGATCCCTCGTATCCTCCCGAGGGCAACTTCGTCGTGGCGAGCGCCGACAGCGTGCTCACGACGGAACCGTGGTACATCACCGACGACATGTTCGAGGACGGCGCCGCGCCGTTCCTTGTCGCGAGCGACGAGGTCGAGGTGATCAGGCTTGAGGCGGCGCGCGACACGATCCGCGGAGTGCTCGAGGTTGCAATCGACCCGGCGGCGCCGACGAGGCTTGCGCTCTCGTCCGACGTGTCGGCGATCGCCGCCGGCGGCTCCGAGGCCGCGCGGATCACCGGTCAGCTCAGGGACGCCAGCGGGAACGACGCGCCTGTTGGGGGTATCAGGGCCAATCTCTTCACGTCCGGAGTCGGCGGCCAGTTCACCGTCTCCGCGCCCGAGACCGATCCCAACGGCACGTTCGAGGTCGATTTCTCGGGAACGGTCGCAGGCACGACCTACGTCAGCGCCACCATCGACCCGGCATCCGGTTTGGCTGGGGTCGAGGTCGATACCCTGGCGATCGTCATCGAGCCGGGCGACGCCGCGATCGTGTCGACGAGTCTCGACCCGCCCGCTCTCCGTGCGGGCGACTCGGGCGTCATCACGGCGCAGGTTGTCGATGACTACGGCAACGCCGTCGCGGAGTCCGGTCTGGAGATCGCACTGACGGCCGCGCCGGCGGGGCTTCTGACCTCTATCGAGAGTCCGATCACGACCGACCCCGCGGGGACGGCGACCTCGGCGATCACGGCAGGAACGTCGTACGGCGTGGCCGAGGTCACCGGGACGACGCCGACGCTCAATGTACAGAAGCTCTTCGTTCCGGTGGACGCGACCATCGTGGCTGTCGACGAGACGGCGCCTGAGTCCGACCCCGACCACAACAGCCTGCCGGGAGTCGACCTGACGGTCATGCGGTCGGCGAACTCGGCCGACACGCTGATCGTGACGCTCGACTTCACCTCGGACTGGACCGGAATGCACCTGGGCCTTCTCATTGAGACCAGCGGGACGTCCGACGGCGGGGCCACCGACCCGTTCGGGTTCCCGGTCAACTTTGCTCACGACCTGCTGCCCGACTACTGCTACACCTACAAGTACGCCGCGAACGACTACGGCGACCTCCGGCGCTGGAACGCCCAGTGGGAGCACTACGACTTCGTGGAGGAGGAGTGGCGCATCGGCTTCGCCGAGGGCGTGAACGCCGTAGCGCTGGGCCTTCAGACGAAGACGGCGGACCAGGCCATCCTGCAGGTTCCCCTGTCTATCATCGAGGCCGACATCGGGGACACCGTCCGCCTCCAGGCCTATTCGATGCAGGAGGACGGCGAGAAGCGCACGGCGCTCGACTCGACGCCGTCGGACGCGACCCACGACATGATCCCCGACAGCGGCGAATGGTGGGAGACGGCCACGACGCCCGTCATGCTCTCGAACTACGCGACCTACGTCGTCCGCGCCGAGGGACTGGCTCCCGGTCTCGCGAACGGAGAGGCGAACCCGCCCGTCGCCGAGCCGGGCGATGTCGTGACCTACACCGCCGAGGTGACCGATCTTGGCGGCGGTATCGGCGACGTCTTCCTTGATCTGTCGAGCCTCGGCGGGGACGAGCTCACGAGGATGTACGACGACGGCTTCAACCCCGACCAGGGGGCCATGGACGGCGTCTACACGGCGGCCGACACGGTCGGCCTCTCGGCGACCGGGGGAGAGCAGACCGTCACCGTGACGGCCCGCGACTCGCTCAACATCTACTCCTCGCAGCTTGACATCGACCTCGAGATCGACAACCCGCCCGTTGCGCTCAGGTCGTTCGCCGACTCGCTCGACGACGACCACGGGCCGAACCAGACCGACGGCAGCGGCAATCCGATCGACGGGCTCTACTACTTCTACCCGACGAACCTGGTCTTCTTCCCGGGCTCGTTCGACCTCACGAACGTCGATATCTTCGTCGACGGGAACATGCTGGTCTTCCGTGTCTCGATCGACGACCTCGTGAACCACAGGGATGCGGGCACGGCCGACTGGGGCGCTCCCCAGCCGAGCGAGCAGACGTGCGACAGCGAGTTCCGCACCGACCTCAACCTCCAGAAGATCGACATCTACATCGACGCGGTCGAGGGGCAGGGCGCCACCAGCGGATTCCCGAACCGCTACATCGACATCGCGAGCGTCGACGCCTGGGACTACGGCATCTCGGTCGAGGGGTGGGGCAAGTGGTTCATCGACTCGAACGGGTCGAACTCCCAGGCGAGCTGGACACTCTACAAGAACGACAGCGATGTCTCGATGTGCAACAACTACCAGGAGGATTACATCGACATTCGTGTCAACGCCGACCTCTTCGGTGGAGACACGGGGGTCGACTTCGCGAACGTCGCCTTCTGGGACATCATCGTGACGATAGCGTCGCACGACGGCGACTCGAACGACCAGAACGTCGGCGGCATCCGCTGGGTCAACGCGAACACCAGCGAGTGGCAGATCGGCGGCGGACGCGACAGCGAGGCGAACCGCGACCGCGATCCCAACATCATGGATCTCGTTGTGTCCCCGGGTGAGGGCCACGAGCCGGGCCGGACCCAGGAGGAGATGCTCGACTACACGACCGACGCGGCCGAGGAGCGGTTCGAGAACAACCAGGTCGCGTGCGTGGTCGAGGCGAGCTTCGCGGTCGACACGTCGCCTCCGATCATCTCACCGTTCCCTGCCGACCCCGAGCTCGGTCACATCCCGTGGCTGGCGCTCGACGGTGCGCCCGCGGTCATCTCGACCGAGATTACCGATGTGACCGGCATCGACGCAGCCCGGCTTCACTGGTATCCGGTCGGCCAGACGGCGCTCAGGGAGTCGATCGACATGGTCAACCTGGCGTCCGATGTCTGGGCGGCCGACATCCCGCGGGACGATGTCGTTGCGAACACGAACGTCAGCACGCTCAACAAGACGGGCGACGCGCGCGTGCTTGAGGGATGGGTCTACGCGAAGGACGCGGCGGACAGCGCGAATGCGATTCGGACGTCCACGCTGACGTTCGGCATTCCTGAACCATGGGCGGCCTACCAGACCCTCTCCGTCGTGGACACTCTCGCCGACACTGACGAGCGCGACCTGGTCTTCGCCGACGGCACGGTCCTCTCCCTCGAAGGAGCGAACCTGCCCGGCGCCGGGGACACGGTCGACTTCACGCTGACACCGGTCGCCGAGTCGCTCGTGGACATCGAGAACATCCGGGACGACATGGCGTTCCTCGGTGTCGCGCGGACGCTCGAGGCGTCGACCGATGGGAGGAGCACGGTCGAGCTCTCCGGAGAGCCGACCCTGACGCTTCACTATCCCCAGTACGAGGTCGGCGGACTCGACGAGAGCGACTTCGGCATCTTCTCGTGGATCCCGGAGACCGAGCGGTGGGTTCTCCTGGGAGGCGGCGCGAGCCCGACGAGCAACACGGTCGCGAGCCGCATCCGCGGGCTCGGGCTCTACGGCGTCTTCTACTGGGAGGCTCTCGACGTCGGCGGCTCGGAGGGACTCTCCGGCGTGATGGCGGAGCCCAACCCGTTCTCGCCGAACGGCGACGGTCTTTACGATGAGATGGTCGTGAGCTTCTTCCTCGGGCGCGAGGCCGACTATGTGAACGTCGAGTTCTACGACCTGTCCGGGCGGCTCGCGAGACGCCTGGTGTTCCAGGAGGCGACCGAGTACACGGGCCGCACCCCGGCGCAGATCGTCTGGGACGGCACCGACGAGAACGGTGAGGTCGTGCCCTACGGTATCTACGTGATGCGCATCGAGGCGCGGTTCGACACCGAGCCGACCTTCGAGCGCGTCAACAGACCGGTTGTGGTCATCAAGTAGCAAAGGACGACGATTATGAATCGGAGCATCGTACTCCTTGTCGCGTCGCTCATGGTGGCAGCAGCGCCGGCATCGGCCAATTTCCTCGAGGTCGAGACGGGCGCGCGGGCGATGGGTATGGGCGGGGCCTTCGTGGCGGTCGCCGACGACGTGACGGCGCTCCACTGGAACCCTGCCGGCCTGGCGGACCTCGAGGGTCTGCAGTTCTTCGGCATGAGGACCAGCGTCTACAGCGTCGACGGCTTGACCGAGGACTCGGCGATGGCCGGATACGGCACCGGGTGCCGCGGATTCGGGGCTGGGTGGATGAGGACGGGGGCGACCGACCTGTACAACGAGGACACGATCGTCGTGGGCTACGGGCAGCGGCTGGCGTTCCTCGAGGGGCTTCGCGCAGGCGTGTCGGTCAAGCGGTTCTCCATCGAGGCTCCCGGCTACGAGTACTACGACGATCCCGCCTACACCGAGGGCGGCGACGACGCCTACTCAGGCGATGTGGGGCTCCTCTACCACCGCGGCCAGTGGACCTACGCGGCGACCTACCGGAACATCGGAGAGCCGGAGCTTCAGCTCCTCGATACGACCGAGGAAACGGACAAGGTGACGGGCGAGTTTCGCCTGGGCGCGAGCTATCTCTTCCGCGAGGTCATGCTGATGACCGCGGAGTGGCGCGTGCCGAGCGAGGTGCCCTCCTACTACGATGAGAGCACGAGCCTGAACATCGGGACGGAGATCTGGTTCTACGACGTCTTCGCACTCCGTGCAGGCATGAACAGGGACAGGATCACCGCGGGGCTCGGGATCAAGGCTGACCACGTCAGGCTCGACGTGGCGCTTCTCTCCGAGCGCAGGATCGGCAGTCTCTACAGGTTGTCGGCGATACTGGCGTGGTGACGGCCCCGACGGGGCGCGCTCCTCAGGGATGCGCACCCCCTCGATCAAGGAGCGACCTGTGAAGCGAGACAGACGACACGGAAGGCGCATTCCCTGGGCGGCGGTCGCGGCCGTACTCCTGCTGGCCTGCATGGCGGCGGAAGGCTCGGCTCTGACCACCCTCGAGGGGTACTCCGAGTTCGTGGCCGAGCTTCGGAGCAGCGGAGGCGATGATCCGACGTGGAATCTGGACAACCCGAGGATCTACTCGGAGCTTCGTCTGAAGTCGACCCCCTGGCGGGACATCGAGACCTATCTGAAGATCTCCGCCGAGTCGAACAGGTGGGATGACGACCTGAAGGAGACGAAGTTCTACTTCCGCGAGGCCCACATGCGGTACCGCGCCAGCAACTTCGAGGCGCACCTGTTCACCGGACAGGACCGGTTCTGGTTGAACGAGCCGCTCCTGGAGGTCGTCAACCCCGGCGTCGTCAAGCACGACGACTACGGCCCCCGGGCGCAGGGTATTCGCGCCGACTTCTGGGGCATTCACGGGTTCTCCGGCGCGGCCTTCATCAGTGAGCGCAGCGACTACGGCGCCTCGCCCTGGTCGAGCCTCTCGGACGCCGAGCAGGACGCCCATCCCGGTTCGGCCGAAGGCGACACCATCAGCACGAACACCGATGACTATCGCGGGTTCCGCGTCACGCGGAGCTTCTTCCGGAACAACATGCTCCTCGGGACGACCTACGCGAGGAAGGACTACTCCGGCTCGCCGTTCTACGGCGAGAGGGACCAGTTCGATGAGGTCTTCGCCGTCGACGCTGAGCTGGCGCTCGGCGAGCTCATCCCCTTCCTGACGCAGTTCGGACGCGTCACGCTGGTGACGGAGTACGGCCGCAACAACTCGGGATACCTCTGGGATGTCGAGGACCCGGCGGTCAACGGGTTCAAGACCGAGATCAGAGACTTCCGCGCAGGGCCCTTCCGCTTCGCGGG
>WJMD01000068.1 GCA_014728125.1 Candidatus Effluviviaceae Genus V sp. | reverse complement strand
CGTCGAGCCAGGACGGGCTCACGGTCGTTCTGAACGGCACGCTGGCGCACGAGGTAGGTCACATCCTCGGTCTCCCGGACCTCTACAATACGGGCAACTTCTTTCCGGCAATCGGCGACTGGGGCATCATGGACTCCGGCGGCCGGATCGGGATGTCGACGCCGTGGGGATACGCGTACGGCCTCATCCCCGGCGCTCCCTGCGCCTGGTCCAAGGAGTACATGGGATGGCTCGACCCCGTCGTCCTGCTCGACGACATCGAGGACGTCGAGGTCAAGGCCTCCTCGGCAAGGGGAGGGGGCTACCGCCTCTTCAAGATCCCCGTGACCTCCGACGAGTACTTCCTCGTAGAGAACCGCCTCGACGATCTGGGGGGCGACAATCTCGTCGCGATCGAGCAGGAGCGGGGCGTCGTTCTCGGACCCGTCGACCCGGACTGTCCGCTTCCGATCTGTCCCGTGAACCACGAGTACGACTTCCTCATGCCGGGTCCCGGGCTTCTCATCTACCACATCGACGAAACGCGTGTGACCCCGGGACTGATGCCGTTCGACACCGTGAACTCGGACCGGCACCGTCTCGGAGTGGCCGTGGAGGAGGCCGACGGGATCTGGGACCTGGGCAACTGGAACAGCTTCTACTGGACGGGGAACGCGTACGACCCCTTCTACGCCGCCAACAACGACTCGTTCTCGTTCGACACGTATCCGTCGACCGACAACAACCTCGGCGGCAGAACGTACCTGTCTATCACGGGCATCTCCGATGCCGACACCGTCATGACGATGGACGTCCGGTTCAACCGATGGAAGGACGGCTGGCCGGTCGATCTCGATGAGCCGGTCGTCGCGGCGCCGCGCATCGCCGACCTCGACGGAGACGGGCTCGACGAGCTCGTGGTGGCGACGACCGAAGGTGCCGTCTACGCGTGGCGCGTCGACGGCACTCCGGTCGTGCCGCTCTGCGGGACGTTCGGCGAGTTCGCCCACGCCTCGGGCGCCGTCGAACAGCCGCCGGCGCTCGCCGACATCGACGGGAACGGCGACCTCGAGGTCATCGTCGCGACCGCCGCCGGCACACTGCACGTCTGGGATCATACAGACTCCGGCGGCGTCGGCCTGGCCGACGTGCACGGCGCCTTCGACGGCATCGCGATCGACGGGGCCGCGTCGTGCGCTCCGCTGGCCGCCGACCTCTCGGATGAGCCGGGACTCGAGATCGCCGTGGCGTCTCGAGGCGGCGCCGTGTCGGTTCTCGGGGCCGACGGTGAGCACATAGCCGGGTCGCCGCACAGTTTCGGCCACCTCGTGCTCGAGGACGTTTCGATGGCAGCGGGCGACGTCGACGGCGACGGTCTGGACGAGCTCGTCTTCACGACGACGAACCGCGGCTGGGTCGTGGCCATGAACGGTGACGGCGCGCCCGTCGCCGGCTGGCCACCGGATGTCGACATCGATCCGGGAGCAGTCGGCCGTGTCGTGCTGGGCGACGTCGATCGCGGCCGTCCCGGTCTCGAGACGGTGCTGGCCCTCGACGACGGTTGGCTGCACGTGCTCGGCGCGGACGGCGTGGAGCTCGACGGTTGGCCCGTGAGGATCTCCGGGGAGGTCGCGGCGCGGCCCGCGCTCGCAGATCTTGATGAGGACGGGCTGCTGGAGATCCTCGTAGCGTCCGGAGACTCACGCGTCAGGGGATACCGCTGGAACGGCGCTCTCGTTGAGGAGTGGCCGCTCGAACTCGCGCCCGGTGACAGCGTGGGTGTCGCGGCCCCGTGCTCGCCGCTCGCGGGAGACATCGACGGCGACGGCGCCATCGACGTGGTCGCCCTCTCGCCGGGCGGGAACGTCTTCGCGTGGAACGGCCTGACGGGGGACCTTCTTCCCGGGTGGCCTGTCTCGTCGGACGCAGGAAGGGCGACCCCGTGGATCGGCGACGCCGACGACGACCGTGAGCTCGACCTCCTGTCGGTCGGCGCGTCCGGGCGTATTCTGTTCCACCGGCTGCCGTACGCTTCGCAGCCAGGCGCGTTCGTCTGGCCGACCGAGGGGGCCACGCCCGACGGACGCGGCGCCTATCCCGACACGCTCGTGTCACCTGGCGAGCCGGACGACGGCGCCATCCTCGCGGAGGAGCGGACCTACTGCTATCCGAATCCCGCCCGCGGCGAGGACATCACGATCCGCTTTCATCTCGAGCGTGAGGCTGACGTCGAGATCGAGATCATGGACGTGACGGGACAGGTCGTCGCCTCCTACGAGGTCGTCGGCACCAGAACGGCCAACGAGGTCGTCTGGAACGCCGTCGACGTTCCGAGCGGGCTCTACGTCGTGCGGATCGTGGCCTTTGAACCGGGCGGTACCGCGCTCTCCGGCGCCGCTTCAGAGACGAAGCTGATGAAAGTCGCCGTCGTCCGTTAGGGGGGCCTGTTGTCTGCTCCGCGCTCAACCGCCGTCTTCCTTCTCTGTGCGGTCCTCATCGCCCCCGCGGCGAGCGCCGGCGGCTCGCTCGTCGCTCGCGAGCAGCGGCCGGAGGCCGACCTGGCGCTCGTCTCGGCACTCGACGTTCGGGACGAGTTGGTCGCGGCCGCGAGCCAGCCCGCGGAGGCGGAAGGCCGCTCGACCGGTCTCGTGACGCTCGCGTCGCTCGCCGTTCCGGGCACGGGGCAGCTCCTCAAGGGGGAGACGCGGGGCTACGCGTACCTCCTGGCGGAGGTGGCCTTCTGGGTGGCCTTCGCGGCGCTCAATCAGGAGGGGCTCGACATCCGGGACGAGTACGAGGCGTACGCGCGCGATGAGTGGAACTACGAGGCGTACGTCGACTTCTACGAGGAGTACTGCACGGACTGCGAGGGAGACTGTCCGGAGGGATGCCGCCCACTGGCGGAATACGGCTCGCAGGAGTACTATGAGGACATAGGGAAGTACTCGGTCTACTGGCCCTGGTGGGAGATCGACGGCGACGAGGGCGTCCCCGGAGCCGAGCCGAGCGAAGACGACCTCGCCATCCGGGGAGACTACTGGGGCATGCGGAAGGACAGCAACCGGAACCTCAGGAATGCCAGGTACTTCATGACGGCGGCGTTCCTCAACCACATCGTCAGCGCCGCCGACGCGTTCCTGACCTCGCGTCGGGGCGGCGGCGACGACGGCCACGCGGCGCGGCCGGGCACCGGCGTCATCTTCGACGTGACGGAGCGCGGCGACGGCATCAGGTGCTCCGTGGTCGGAGCCTTCTAGCGAGGAGACGTGGAATGCGATCGGCGATCCTCCTGACATGCGCCGTGATCGCGCTCGGCGCCCTGACGGGCCCGGCGTCCGCGGACGACCACTGCACGGCGTCCGGTCTGAGGGCTTCGGGTCTCTGTCTCGACGACGACGTCACGCTCCGCGAGATGGCGTCAGAGGTCCCGAACGAGTGGACGTCCGGGCGCTCCGCCGGGGCGGTCGAGAAGAAGAACCCCATGATCGCCGTTCTGCTCTCGCTCGCTGTGCCGGGATGGGGCGAGATCTACGCCGGCCATCCGGAGAGGGGCCGACTCTTCATGGCGGCCGAGGCCGGTATCTGGATCGGCTACGCCTCGTTCAGGATCCAGGAGGACCTCCGGATCGACGACTACCAGGACTACGCGCAGTCGACCCTCGGCGTCCCCGACGGCGCCGGCGATGCCTACTACGCGGACATCGGCGACTATCTTCAGAGCGAGGGACAGTCGAGCTACAACGAGGACATCCGCAGAGAGGCCAGGAGCCTCTATCCCGACGACCTCGAAGCGCAGGATGCGTACCTCGCGGCCAACGGCTACTTCGGCGAAGAGGCCTGGCAATGGGGGAGCGTCGACGAGATCAGGCACTACCGCGAGCTCAGGCAGGCGGCCGGCGAGTCGGATCGACGGGCGTTCTACATGACCGGGCTGGCCGTGCTGAACCGCGCCCTGTCGGCCATCGACAGCGCATGGATGGCTAGGCGGTTCAACCTCGGAGAGGGGGGAGCGAGCGCGCGGGTCAGCGTGTCCCCGACCTTCTCCCGGGGCAAGGTCGGCGGGCGCGCCACGCTCGAGATCACCTTCTAGCGAACCCCACGGAGCCCCTCGGACGACCTTCAGTCCCCACTCGTGGTCTGGAGTCCGACACCATGACACACGCCGCATTCACGGTCCGCACGCCGCTGCGCCGCGGGGCCGTGCTTCTCGCCGTTCTCCTCACGTCGTTTCTCTCACCCTCGCTCTGCGAACCGTCTCGTGCGGCTCCGCCAGGCATCCTCGCACTCGAGCCGGTGGGCGTCGTCGAGCCGCTGTCCCCGGAGCGGATGGTGTCGCCGTCCTCCGTCGCCGTCGATCACCGGGGACGGATCCTGATCGCCGACGCCGGCCGCCACGTCGTCGGCCTGTACGAGCGACACGGCGCATTCGTCAGCGAGTTCGGAGGGTTCGGCTGGGAGGACGGGCGGTTGGACGGTCCGACCGACCTGGCCGTCGTCGAGGGGTTCAGCGTGTCGGTGCTCGACGAGGGCAATCGCAGGGTCGTCGGTTTCGACGAGTCGGGCAACTTTGTGGGCGTCGAGGTCGGAGAGGGTGTGGCCGGGACCCCGGTCGGCATCGCGCTCGGGCCGGCCGGCGAACTCTACCTGGTCGATACCGACTCCCAGACGGTCCTCGTGCGCTCGCAGTTCGATGAGGCGCTCGAGCCCTTCGGCCGTTTCGGCACGGGTCAGGGCGGACTGGTCGATCCGGTCGCCGCGGCCGTGGCTCCGGACCGCTCGTTGGCCGTGGCCGACCGGGGCCGGCGAGCGGTTCTTCTCTTCGACCAGTTCGGCGCCGAGCTCGGCGTCGCTACCGCTCCCGATTCACTCGACCCGGTCGACGTGCTCTTTGACCCGTACGGGAACCTCCTCGTGGCCGATCGACGGCACCGTCGCGTCCTCGCCTTCGATCCCCCAGGATCATCGATCACGAGCGTCCTCGAGCTCGATGAGCTCGCACCCGGCTTTGAGCCCGTCTCGATCGCGCGGGGCGGCGACGGGGAGGTCGTCGTGCTCGACGGGGGAGAGGGAGATGTTGCGATCATCCGCCCGGTCCACGTCCGGAGGTCTGGCACGCGGTGAAGTGCGCGATCCTCTGTTTCCAATGCCTCCTCCTTCTCGCGACAGCCTGCACGGCCGCGGTCGGTCCCGCAGGCGGGCCCGACGGCTCGGGTGCCGTCGTCGCTGTCGGCGGTCTTCGCGTCATCGAGACGCGCGCCGGGAACGCGCGCCGCGGGCTCGCTCTGCCTGACACACTCGTGGTGGCGGGGACCGACACGGTGCGCCTCGAGGGCCGCGTACTCGAGCGGGGGACAGCGTATCTGCTGGATGCAGGCACCCGCCGCTTCCGGCTGATGGCGGACGCCCCGGACTCGGCGGCCGTCCGGCTCTCCTACCGGTACCTTCCCGGCGCGTCGCGGGCGGTCTTCAGAACGGCCTTTCTCGACAGCGCCGGCTCCCTTCCCGAGGAGGCAACGGCGGCTCAGGTGATCGTCGCCGAGGCGACGGAGGACCGGCCGGCGATCGGGCCGGACCTGAGGGTCGACGGATCGAAGACCTTCGGGATCACTGTCGGCTCGAACCGGGACCCGACCCTCGAACAGTCGCTCAGGATCAACGCCGTCGGCCGCATCGCCGGCGATGTCTCCGTGCGGGCCTACCTTTCCGACCAGAACACGCCGCTCCGTCCCGAGGGGGACACCGAGGAGCTCCGGGCGCTCGACGAGGTGCTTGTCGAACTCGAGAGCCCGCAGGGGCGGGCGACACTGGGCGATCTCGTGCTGTCGACCCGACGGTCGGTGTTCGCGACGGTCGAAAGGGAGCTGACCGGCGCGCAGGTCGAGGGACGGCTCGGGCCCGGGAGCTTCCTTCTCGCGGGGGCGCGCGCCGACGGCGAGTTCGCCAGCGTGACCTTCCGCGGCGTCGAGGGGAAGCAGGGGCAGTATGTGCTCGGGTCCGGGGACCCGGTCGTTGCCGGGAGCGAGCGCGTGTGGATCGACGGCGAACGCGCACGGCGCGGACGCGACAACGACTACGTCATCGACTACGATGCCGGCGCGATCGAGTTCACCGAGACCAATCCGATCACCGCCGACACGGAGATCTCAGTCGATTACGAGTCGGCCTCGGGAGCGTTCACCCGCGATCTCTATGCGATCTCGGGCGGGTTCGGCGACGAGGGGCTCTTCGGCGTGACCTGGCTCCGCGAGGCCGACGACAGCGGGTCGCCGTCGAGCGTGGTCATCGGAGATGACGAACGGGCGATCCTCGCGGAGGCGGGCGACGATCCGCTCGAGGCGTTCGACGCCGGCGTGGACTCCGTCGGCCCCGGGCTCGGCGACTACGAACGGCTGGCGGAGGGCATCTACGAGTACGCGGGCCGCGACTCCGGGAGTTTCGACCTCGCGTTCGAGCGCTCCGAGGGCGGCGCCTACGAGTATGACTACGTCGGGGGTTACTACGTCCACGTCGGCGAGGGGGTGGGGACCCACCGGTTGGGGCAGTCACTCCCGCTCCCCGTCGCCCACGACATCGTCGCGGTGAACGGTGCCGGATCGCTCGGCCCCGACGGCTGGGTCGAGGCCGAGGGCGCCGTCTCACGCTACGATGCCAACACGCTCTCGGATCTCGATGACGACGACAACGTCGGGAACGCGGCGTCGCTCTCAGCGGGGACGCGGACCGCTCCGCTCACATGGCTCGCGGGAGGCACGCTCACGGCCTCGCTGTCGGGTCGCCGTGTCGCGGGAGCCTTCCGGGCGCCCGGCCGGTTCCGGGAGGTCGGATACGAGGAGCGGTGGGAGCTCACGGGTCTCGATCTCCCCGACGGCGAGGCGATGGCCCGCGGGGACGCGGAACTCAGCTTCCCGGAGGGCGGCGAGCTCTCGCTGTCGCACGCCGCGCTCCGGCGGGGCGACGATGTATCGACCTCGCGGTCGGAGTTCGCGGCCTCCGGGCGCCCGCTCGACGGCGTCGAGTTCAGTGCGATGGGCCGTCTGGTCGACGTGTCGGTCGATGGAGCGGCGCGGAGTGAGGACCGGACCAGACGGCTCTACCGGGCGGCTCTCGACAGAGCCGGGGGCACGTTTCGACCGGGACTGCGCTACGCCCGCGATCGGCGAACGACCGACGGCGACGGCGAACGCTACGACGAGTTCGGCGGGCAGCTCCGTGTCGTGGGCGGCGGGCGACTCTCCGGTCACGTGTCGTACGATCACCGCGTGACCGACCGCAGCGACGCCGGCGTCTGGAAGAGCGCATCGACCACGACCACGGAGGAGTATCGCCTCACGTGGGACGGCGGACGCCGTCTGTCGGCTGAGATCTTCGCCCGCAGACGGCGCTCCGAGCAGGAGGGCGCATCCGGGGACCCCGGGACCCGACACGACCTCGTCAGGGCGCGCCTCGCTGGAAGCTCGGGGGGAGGGCTCTTCAAGGGCGAGCTCAGGTACACGGTGACGACGACCGAGGTCGAGGAGAAGGAGAAGTACGTCACGGAGGAGGACGGCGTCGAGGTCACCAGGATCATCTCGACGGGGAACTACCTCCCTGTGACGGAACTCGAGGCCGTCGCCGGGTGGCGCGTCGACGGACGGGCGGGCCGGGGAAGGCTGCCGGAGGCGACCCCCCTCCGGCGACTCCTGTCCTCCCTGAGCGTCCGGTCGGACGTCAAGCTCAAGGAGAGTACGACGACCGACGACCGGTGGGGGCTCTACCGGCTCGACCCCGGCGTCATCCAGAGCGACGACACCGTGG
This sequence comes from Candidatus Effluviviaceae Genus V sp., assembly GCA_014728125.1. Lineage (NCBI taxonomy): Bacteria > Candidatus Effluviviacota > Candidatus Effluviviaceae > Candidatus Effluviviaceae Genus V sp. The sequence goes on along the minus strand of WJMD01000068.1, from coordinate 26,009 downwards.
AGGGCGACATCATCTCGCGCCACTCCGTGCGATACGTGTCGGCCGGCGGCGGGGCCTCGGCCCGTCTGACGGTCGAGACGAGGGACGAGCTCGACCGTCAGTTCGAGAACGCTCCGGAGCGGAGGACCGTCAGAAGCGCCGCGGTCGACGTCAAACTGTCGCCCTCCAACGACCTGACGTGGCGGATCCTCGGAGAAGCCGCACGACGGGAGCGGGAGTCGGACGGCGCGATCGAGAGCTACCGCATCGACGAGCGGACGGTCGAGGGAGAGATGTCGCTGCGCCGCTTCGGTGACGTCGAGCTTCGCCTGACCGCACTCGTCGGCGGCCAGGACGAGGAGGTCGAGGGTGTCTCGCTCAGACGCTACGAGATCACGCCGGGCCTGACCTGGCGATTCCGCGGCCGCGGCGCCCTGATCGCCTCGGTGACGCGCGCGGAGGTGGAGACCGACGCAGACGACCTCCCGCTCTACCTCGGCGCGGGCCGGGGACCGGGCGGGACGACGCTCTGGCGCCTCTCGGGCGACTACCGTGTTAACAGCTACCTGACGGCGACGCTCTCGTACACCGGGGAGCGGCGCGAGGGACGGGAGGCCGTCCAGACGGCCGACCTGAGGGTCAGCGCGTACTTCTGAGGGAGCGCGACGTGGACCGAGCCGCATCGTACAGACGTGACCTGACCGCAGGCGGTCGGCGGGTTCCGACCACGATGCGGAGGCACGCTCCGCGGGCTTCCGACGGGACGGCACGCTGGGCCGGGGTGCTCGTCGCCGCACTTCTGCTGATGCTGCTGCCGGTGGGCGCCCGCCCGGAGGTTCGCCTCGACCTCTCGGGCGACCGGTCGCTGGGACGAGCGGCCGTCGAGGAGGCGTTCGGCGGTCTCCTGTCCCTGGAGGAGCCTCCGGCGGAGCCGGGGGGCCTCCTCGAGTCGGGAGTCGATTCGCTGCTGACGCTCTACATACGGGCCGGGCGTCCGTTCGCGCGCATCGAGGCAGAGCTCGGAGGGCCGTCCGGTGAAGGTGTTCTGACGGTCCGTGTGGACGAGGGGCCGGAGCCCGTCCTCGCGGGCGTGCGCCTCCGGGGCGTCGGTTCGCTTCCGGAGGACGAGCTCCTGCGCGCCGTCCGGCTTGAGCCGGGCGAGCCCGTGTCGGCCGACGTGATCGCGGCCGCCGCGGCGGCACTGGTCGAGGTCTCCGCGGAACGCGGCCGCCCGCTGGCCTTGGTCAGGCCCGAGCTCGCCCGGGCCACACCGGATGGACGGTTCGACCTGACGTTCCACGTCGACGAGGGACCTCCCGTCGTGTTCGGCACCCCGGTCGTCGTCGGCAACGAGACCACACGGGATGTGGTCGTGCTGCGCGAACTCGGCATCGAGCCGGGCGAGCCGTTCTCGAGGTCGGACCTCGAGCTGGCCCGTTCGCGCCTCGAGAGGACCGGTCTCTTCTCCGAGGTCGCCCGCCCGGCGGTCGCATACATAAGGGGGCTCTCGAAGGCGGTCCCCGTGTTCGAGGTTGAGGAGGCCAGCGTCAACCGGGTGCTCGGGGCGCTCGGGTACGTTCCGGGCGACGACCGTCTGTCGGGCGCCGTGGAGGTCGTGCTGGGGAACATCGCCGGCACGGGGCGGCGCGCCGAGGTCGCCTGGGAGCGGCTGCCGAGCGACGAGCGGCGGGCGTCGTTTTTGTACGTCGAGCCCTGGGTCCTCGGGGCTCCGATCGACGTGTCGGTGTCCGGTTCACAGACGGTCCGGGACACCATTTCGACCGTGACCGGAGGCGACCTCAGAGTGACCGCAAGAATGGGCGAGCGCTCCCGGGTTTCGTGGTCGCTCGGAGCCGAGCGATACGTGCCCGGCGAGAGCGGCCCGAGCCCGACGAGGGGCGTCAGGACGGCCCTCTCCGCGGTCTTCGACGGTACGGACTCGCCGCTGAACCCGACCAGAGGACTCTCCGCGGCGGCGACGATCGAGTACGCGGCCAAGGAGATCGACGACACCGGCGGACGCGAGCGGTCGGGAACGGCCGAGTTCGTGGTGCGCGCATATCTGCCGGTCGCGTTCGACCAGACGGTCGCGCTGCGGGCCTCGGGCGCCGGCATCTGGAGCTCCGAGGAGGACGTCCCGTATCACGAGGAGGTCCCGCTCGGAGGCGCGAAGACGCTCCGAGGGTACCGTGAGGAGCAGTTCCGCGGGGTCCGCGTTGTGTCGGGCTCGGTGGAGTACCGCTATCTGATTGGCCGTTCATCACGGGTCCTCGCCTTCGTCGACGCCGGTAGATATCGGGGTGACGGCCCTAATCCCGCAACGGATACCAAGTTAGGCTATGGAATCGGGTTGCGGGGCTCGACCGGCTTGGGTATAATCGCGGTTGACTACGGGCTGGGCGAGGGGGACTCGCTCCTCGACGGCAAGCTTCACGTCGGGTTCACGCGCACATTCTGACAGGCCCCTTCCTGGGACCCTCCGGACGACGTCGATCGGAGCCCCGATGTCAGCCAAGAAGAACGTCCGGGCTCGCGTGGAGGAGCTGCGCGAGCTCGTGCGCCGGCACGACCGTCTCTACTACGTCGAGAACGCGCCGGAGATCACCGACGCCGAGTACGACGAGCTCTTCGCCGAACTCGTCCGTCTCGAAAACGAGCATCCGGAGCTCGTCACACCCGACTCGCCGACCCAGCGGGTGGGAGGCGAGCCGTCGGAAGGGTTCGAGACCGTCCGGCACTCAGAGCCCATGCTGTCGCTCGAGAACACGTACTCGACCGACGAGCTTCTGGATTTCGACCGGCGCGTGCGGGAGCGGCTCGAGGGCGTGGATGTCGAGTACGTCGTCGAGCTCAAGCTCGACGGCGTCAGCATCTCGCTTGTCTACGAGGACGGCCTGTTGACGCGGGCGGCCACCCGCGGTGACGGCGAGCGTGGCGACGATGTGACGGCCAACGTGAAGACGATCCGGTCGGTCCCACTCCGGCTGGCCGGCGAGCACGACCGCGCCGACATCGAGGTCAGGGGTGAGGTGATCCTCCCGAGATCGGGGTTTGAGGACCTCAATCGTCAGAGGCGGGAGGACGACCTCGAACCGTTCGCCAACCCGCGGAATGCGGCGGCCGGATCGCTCAAGCTGCTGAACCCGTCGGTCGTGGCCGAGCGTCCGCTCGACGCCTTCTTCTACCGGCTCGTCGGGCCGGGGCGTGTCGGCGTGACACGGCAGCACGAGGCGCTCCAGGTGATCCGCGCCATGGGGTTCCGGACGGCGCCCGAGGAGACCGTCTGCGGGGACATCGACTGCGTGATCGAGCGCTGCGGGTCCTGGGAGAGGCGTCGTGGCGAGCTTGACTACGAGACCGACGGTCTGGTCGTCAAGGTGGACTCGCTCGCGCAACAGGAGCGCCTCGGGACGACCGCGCGAAGCCCGCGATGGGGTATCGCGTACAAGTTCCCCGCCGAGAGCGCGACGACGGTCGTCGAGGACATCATGGTCCAGGTGGGCCGGACCGGCAAGCTGACGCCCGTCGCCCGGCTCGAGCCGGTGACGATCTCCGGTTCGACCGTCTCGCGGGCGACACTTCACAACCAGGACGAGATCGACCGTCTCGACGTGCGAGTCGGGGACACCGTCGTCGTCGAGAAGGGCGGCGAGGTGATCCCGAAGGTCGTGTCGGTCGTCCGGTCGAAGCGCAAGGGACGTCCCCGACGGTTCCGCATGCCTGAGACGTGCCCGGTCTGCGGCGGTCCGGTCGTTCGGGAGCAGGGTGAAGCGGCCCACCGCTGCGTGAACGCCGCCTGCCCGGCAATGGTCCGGAGGCGCATCGAACACTTCGCATCCCGCGGCGCGATGGACATCAGGGGGCTGGGCAAGGAGACCGTCGACACACTGGTCGAGTCGGGCATCGTCGAGGACTACGGCGATCTCTACTCGCTCGATGAGGACGACCTCGTCGAGCTTCCCCGCATGGCTGAGACGTCGGCGAGGAACCTCCTGGACGGCATAGAGAAGAGCAGGGAACAGCCACTCTCGCGCCTGCTCTTCGGTCTCGGTATGCCGCACGTCGGCGCGCGCGTGGCGCGGATCCTCGCGCACCGCTTCGGGACGTTGAAGGAACTCGAAGAGGTCGGCGAGGGCGAGCTGGCGGAGGTCGAGGAGGTCGGACCGGTCATCGCGCACTCCGTGGCGACCTTCCTCGGTACGAAGGAGAACAGACGGGTCATCGAGAAGCTCCGGAGGGCGGGCGTCAGGACCGAGGCGGAGGCCCGTGCGGCGTCCGGAGGACCGCTCGATGGACAGACCGTGGTCCTGACGGGCTCGCTCGAGAGCATGACCCGGGACGAGGCACGCGGCGCGGTCGAGGCCGCGGGCGGGCGTGCGAGCACGAGCGTCAGCGGCCGGACGGACCTCGTGGTCGTTGGAGAGAACCCGGGGTCGAAGGCCGACAAGGCACGGGAACTCGGTGTTCGGACCGTCGACGAACGGGAGTTCCTCGAACTCATCGGAGACGACTGATACCGCGCCGTCCGGAGGCGGCGGCACGGAACGGAAGGTTTGAGTGTACACATGACGAGAATGAAAGCGGCCCTCTCGGGCCGGACAACCGAAGAGGTCGTCCGCGTCGCGGACGACGAGGGCGTGGCACCCGAGCTCCTGAGGAGGCTCCTGGCCGAGGGGCGGGCGGTCATCATGGGAAACTCCGGTGCGGAGCGGCGCCGCGTCGCCCTCGGTCCGGGGCTCAGGACGAAGGTCAACGCCAACATCGGGACGTCGTCCGATGCGTCGACGCTCGAGGACGAGCTCAAGAAGCTCGACGCCGCCGTCGAGGCCGGCGCCGACGCCGTCATGGACCTCTCGACGGGAGGGGATCTCGACGAGATCCTCGGTGCCGTGCTCGAGCGCTCCAGGGTACCCGTCGGCACGGTGCCGATCTACGGCGCCGCCGTCAAGGCGCGGCGCGACGGGCGCGGAATGGTCCGCATGTCGGGCGACGACATGCTTGGAGAGGTCCGTCGGCACGCGGAGGCCGGCGTCGATTTCGTGACGGTTCACGCCGGAGTGACTCGCGAGGTCGCGGAACACTGCAGGCGCTCGCGGCGACTCGCCGACGTCGTCAGCCGTGGCGGGGCCTTCCTGATGGAGTGGATGTCGTACAACGAGGCGGAGAACCCGTTCTACGCGCGGTACGACGAACTCATGGACATCCTCGCGGAGCGCGACGTGGCCATCTCGCTCGGCGACGGCATGCGGCCCGGAGCGCTGGCGGACGCCAATGACACCGCACAGATCAGCGAGCTCGTCGTCATCAGCGAGCTCGTTGAGCGGGCGCGCGAGCGCGGCGTGCAGGCCATCGTCGAGGGGCCGGGGCACGTGCCGCTCCACCTGGTGAGATCGTCGGTCGAGCTCCAGAAGTCGATGACCGGCGGCGCACCGTTCTATGTCCTGGGGCCGCTCGTGACCGACGTGGCCCCGGGCTACGATCATGTCGGTGCGGCGATCGGCGGGGCCGTGGCCGCCATGGCCGGCGCCGACTTCCTCTGCTATGTCACACCGGCGGAGCATCTCAGGCTGCCCGACGTCGACGACGTCCGCGAAGGGGTCTACACGCTGCGCGTCGCGGCCCACGCGGCCGACGTCGCCAACGACGTTCCCGGCGCGCGCGCGTGGGACGATGAGCTCTCCCGGGCGAGGAAGGGTCTCGAGTGGGAACGCGCGCTCGAGATGTCGCTCGATCCCGGCAAGGCGCGGGCGTTCCGCGCCGCGTCCAAGCCCTCGGACGAGGAGCTCTGCACGATGTGCGGCGAGTTCTGCGCCCTCAGGAAGATGTCCGACGTCAGGGATCGGGAGGACGGATGACGACGCGCCGTCCGTGTGGTCCGCGGACCTACGTCGGTCTGGACCTGGAGACGACCGGTGTAGATCACCGCACCGACCGGATCATCGAGATCGGTGCCACCCGCTTCACCGACGGCGAACCGGTGGACGCGTTCTGCACGTTCGTCGACCCGAGCTGCGAGATCCCCTCGGATGTCGTCTACCTGACCGGTATCACCGACGAACAGATCGCCGGCGCTCCGTCGATCGACGAGGCGCTGCCCGATCTCAGGGACTTCCTCCGGGACGACCCCGTCGTCGCACACAGCGCCGCTTTCGATGTCGGTTTCCTCGACGCCGCGTCCGGGGTCAGTCTCTTCGAAGGCCGGGACGTCTACGACACGCTGGCGCTCTCGCGGGCCCTTCTGCCCAGGCTGCCCAGCCATCGCCTCGTCGCCCTCGCGCGCTTCTTCGACATCGACGCAGGCCGGTCCCATCGCGCCGCCGACGACGCCCGCGCGGTCGGCAGGCTCTTCGGGTCGCTCGTTCTCGTGCTCGACGGCGTCGGAGGGAGGCCCCTCAAGCGGCTGCACGCGCTTTCGCCTCCGCCTTTTCGCCGGCTCTTCGAGGAGGCGATCGAGCGGAACGCCTCCACGGTGGATCCGGCGGCGGTCCCCGACTTCGGCGAGAGGAACGCGGAGCTCCTCCGCTACGACAACGTGTGGGGCGACCGCGTCGAGCGTCGCCTCAGCGAGGACGTCGTCGAGCCTGACGTCGAGCGGCTCGAACGGCTCTTCGAGGCCGGCGGCGAGCTCGAGGGGAGGCTCTCGGGCTACGAGGAGCGCAGAGAGCAGATGGCGATGCTCCGCGCCGTCAACGACGCGCTGACGGGTGGGGTCCATCTTCTGGTCGAGGCCGGCACCGGCGTCGGCAAGTCGCTCGCCTACCTCATTCCGGCGATCCACTTCGCCGCCGAGAACGGCGAGCGCGTCATCGTGTCGACCAACACGAAGAACCTCCAGGAGCAGCTCTTCTTCAAGGACGTCCCGTTCCTGGGTGAGACGCTCGAGGTCGACTTCAAGGCGACGCTTCTGAAAGGACGCGGGAACTACATCTGCGCGAAGCGCTGGGACCAGCTTCTCGACCAGGGCCTTCCAGCGGGCGAGCGGGAGCACTACATGCCGCTCGTCATCTGGGAGGAGGAGACGACCTCGGGCGACATCGCCGAGAACGCGGCCTTCCGCCCCTGGGGCTATCTCTGGAGCCGCGTCTCGGCCGACGGTGGGCCCTGTCTCGGGTCGCGCTGTCCGGCGAGCGACAGGTGCTACCTGCAGCGGGCGAGGCGCGCCGCTCAGGCATCGCATCTGGTGGTCGTCAACCACTCGCTGCTCTTCAGTGACACCGGGGCCGGGAACCGCATTCTCGGGGAGTACTCCTATCTCGTCTGCGACGAGGCCCACAACATGGAGTCGGTCGCGACCGAGCACCTCGGCCGGCGGGTCAATGTCTACCGATTCCGCGCCGCGCTCGAGAGCCTCTTCAGGAAGGACGGGCGGGCGTCGGGAGATCTCGTCGAACTCGAGAACAGGCTCGAAGGCCTTGACGGACAGTCCACCGAGATGGCGCTGACCGCGGCCGGGCGGCTCAGGGAGAACGTCGAGAAGACAGCGACCCTCGGGGATGCGTTCTTCGCGGCCCTCGCACTGAGGCACATTGAGATGGCCGGGGGGAGGACGGTTGAGTACGGCAAGCTGCGCTACGCCGGCGAGCTGAGCGTCTCGTCGATACTCGGAGACGAACTCGGCGGCGTGCTCTCGTCGCTCGAAGGACTGGTCGGTGACCTCGAGACGCTCGGCGACCTTGTTGTGGACGTCGATTTCAAGGGCGTCGATGCCGCCTCGCAGACGCTCGCCTACCACGCGGAGCGGCTGCGCGAGCTGCGCGAGGACCTCGAGTACCTCGCCCTCGGTCGGGATGAACGGTCGGTCTTCTGGCTCGAGGTCCGGACGCGGCGCTCCGGGGTGGAGTGCACGCTCAGGAGCGCCCCGGTCTCGGTGGCGGAGCTCATGCCGGACTTTCTGTACTCGAAGGTCTCGTCGATGATCGCGACGTCGGCGACGATGACGGTCGACGGCGGGTTCCGCTTCATCATGGAGCGGCTCGGACTCGACGCGCTCCCGGACTGGAAGGTCGTGACCCTCGATGTCGGGAGCCCGTACGACTACGGTCGTCAGGTGATCGCCGCGGTCGCGGGGTATCTGCCGCAGCCGTCCTCGAGGGGCTTCAACAGCGTGGTCGGCGAACTCCTCGTCAAGCTCGCCGCGCCCGCGGATGGCGGGACGCTCGCGCTCTTCACGTCACGCTCGTCGCTCGATGCTGTCTTCAGGGCCGTTCGCGATCCGCTGGCGGCCCGGGGCAAGCTCGTGCTCGCCCAGGGCCACGGAGGCTCGACCGCGCTCCTCGACGAGTTCTCACGCGTGACCGACTCGGTCCTTCTCGCGACGTCGAGCTTCTGGGAGGGGGTCGACGTGCCGGGGCGATCGCTCGAGCAGCTCGTCATCGTCAAATTGCCGTTCCCGGTGCCGAAGGACCCCGTCATCGAGGCACACTGCGAGGCTTACGAGAAGGAGGGCCTCGACGCGTTCACGTCGTACATGGTCCCCCGCACGGCGATCCGCATGCGACAGGGCTTCGGGCGTCTGATACGCTCGAGCATCGATACGGGCGTGGTCGTCCTGCTCGACAGCAGACTCGCCACGAGAGGATACGGCCGCAGGCTCCTCGATGAGCTGCCTGCGCCGGCGGCCGTCGCGGAGAGCGAGACCGCGCTCCTCAAGATGCTGGGCGTCCTGAGCGCGGTGTAGGGTCCCCGTCGCCGGCCGGCGCGGCAGGTGAGAGCGAAATCCACGGAGAGGCAAGGAGGCAGGAGAATGGGCAGGTCTGGGCGCGAGATCAGGGCGCCGAGAGGCACGGAACTCTCGTGCAAGGGCTGGCTGCAGGAGGCCGCCTACAGGATGATCATGAACAACCTCGACCCCGAGGTCGCGGAGATGCCCGACGAACTCGTCGTCTACGGCGGGAGCGGAAAGGCCGCGAGGAGCTGGGAGGCCTTCGACGCCATCACCGCGACGCTGCGCGAGCTCGAGGACGACGAGACGATGCTCGTGCAGTCCGGGAAGCCGGTCGGCGTCTTCCGCACGCACCCGGACGCCCCCCGCGTGCTCATCGCCAACTCGAACCTCGTCGGCGACTGGGCGACGTGGGACGCGTTCCGGGAGCTCGAGCGCAAGGGCCTCATCATGTACGGTCAGATGACGGCCGGGAGCTGGATCTACATCGGGACGCAGGGCATCCTGCAGGGGACCTACGAGACGCTGGCGGAACTCGCCAGGCAGCACTTCGACGGCAGCCTTGAGGGTCGTCTCGTCCTGACCGGAGGGATGGGCGGCATGGGCGGCGCCCAGCCGCTCGCAGTCACGATGAACGGCGGCGTCTGCCTCTGCGTCGAGGTCGACCGTGACCGTATCAGGAAGCGGCTCGACACGCGCTACTGCGACGCGATGGCCGACTCGCTCGACGAGGCCCTCGAGATGACGCGCGAGGCCGTGGCCGAGAAGAGACCGCTCTCGGTCGGCCTCGTCGGAAACTGCGCCGACGTGCTGCCGGAGATGGTCCGGCGCGACGTCATCCCGGACGTGGTGACCGACCAGACCTCGGCACACGACGCCTTGAACGGGTACGTGCCGGGCGGGATGTCCCTGGAGGAGGCGCTCGAACTCAGAACGAGCGACCCCGACGGCTACATCGAGCGCTCCATGCGCTCGATGGCCGAGCACTGCCGGGCGATCCTCGCGATGCGGCAGAAGGGCGCGGTGGCGTTCGACTACGGGAACAACCTGCGCGGCCAGGCGAAGGACGCCGGCGTCGAGAACGCCTTCGACTATCCGGGGTTCGTCCCGGCGTACATCCGTCCGCTCTTCTGTCAGGGCAAGGGGCCGTTCCGCTGGGTCGCTCTCTCCGGGGACCCCGAGGATATCTACCGGACGGACGAGCTGATCTTCGAGCTCTTCCCCGAGGACGACGCGCTCGTCCGCTGGATCAAGCTCGCGCAGGAGCGCGTCGCCTTCCAGGGGCTTCCCTCACGCATCTGCTGGCTCGGTTACGGAGAGAGGGCGCGTTTCGGGCTCGCCATCAACGAGCTCGTTGCGAAAGGCGAGATCAGCGCGCCGATCGTCATCGGCCGCGACCACCTCGACAGCGGCTCGGTAGCCTCGCCGTACCGGGAAACCGAGGGCATGAAGGACGGCAGCGACGCGATCGCCGACTGGCCTGTCCTGAACGCACTCCTGAACGCGGTCGGCGGCGCGACGTGGATATCGTTCCATCACGGCGGTGGAGTCGGCATCGGGAAGTCGCTCCACGCCGGCATGGTCATCGTGGCCGACGGCACCGAGGCCGCGGCCGAGCGTCTCCAGCGGGTCCTGACCACCGACCCCGGGACCGGCATCGCCCGGCACGTCGATGCGGGCTACGAGCTGGCCGAGGAGTGGGCCCGGAAGAAGGGTGTCAAGATCCCGATGCTCGACTGAGCGACGAATGTCGGAGGAGCGTTTCGCGGCGCTTCAGCAGCCGACCGCGGTACCGAAGGAGGCAGCGTGTCCGTGACGGCCGATACGATCGTCAGGAACATCGGCGTTCTCGCGACCCTGCGCGGGGTCGACGGACCCAGAACCGGCCGATCGGCCGGTCAGATCGGTCTGGTCGAGCGCGCGGCGGTCGCTGCGTCCGACGGCCGCATCGCAGCGGTCGGTTCGGAGCCCGACGTGCTGCGGGACGTGTCGCTCGTTCCGGGAGCCCGGGAGATCGACGCGGGAGGCTCGCTCGTCACGCCGGGGCTCGTCGACCCGCACACGCACGCAGTCTACGCAAGGACCCGGGAACACGAGTTCGCGATGCGCGTCGCCGGTTCGAGCTACGAGGAGATCGCTGAGGCGGGCGGCGGCATCCGCTCGAGCGTGCGCGACCTGCGCGCCGCTTCGGAGGACGATCTGCTCACGGTGGGCCGGTCGTCGCTCGACCGCGCGCTCGCGTACGGGTCGACGACGGTCGAGGTGAAGAGCGGCTACGGTCTGGAGCTGGAGGCGGAGCTCAAGACGCTGCGCGCGATCAGAACGCTGGGCGCCGAACATGCGGTCGACGTCGTGCCGACCTTCCTCGGGGCTCACGAGATACCGGATGAGTGGCGGCACGACGCCGACGGCTACGTCGCCCGGGTGACCGACGAGATGCTCCCCAGGGTGGCGGAGGAGGACCTGGCGCGCTTCTGCGACGTCTTCTGCGAGGCGCACGTCTTCGACGTGGCCCAGTCCCGGAGGATCCTCGAGGCAGCGAAGGACGTCGGGCTCGAACCGAAGCTCCACGCCGACGAGCTGGCGCCGACAGGGGGTGCCGAGCTGGCGGCCGAGGTCGGAGCCGCCTCCGCCGACCATCTCGTCTGCGCCTCGGACGAGGGGCTTCGGGCGATGGGCGCCGCGGGTGTCATCGCGGTTCTGCTGCCCGGTACGACGCTGTCCCTGGGGAAGATGGACTACGCACGGGCCCGGTTCATGATCGAAGCGGGCGTCCCCGTGGCGCTCGCGACCGACATGAACCCCGGGAGCTCGATGACCGAGTCGATGCAGATCGTGATGGCCCTGGGCTCGATGACGCTCCGCATGTCGCCCGAGGAGGTGCTCGTGGCATCGACGATCAACGCTGCGGCGGCCGTCGGGATGGAGCGCGACGTCGGGTCCGTCGAGAACGGCAAGCTCTGTGATCTTGTGCTGTGGGAGGTTGACGACCACAGGGCGATTCCCTATCACTATGGAGTGAACCTCGCGAGGACGGTCGTGAAGCGCGGCGTCCCGTACGACGTCGAGAGGGCTTCGGCCGCGCGCCGTGACTGACAACCAGCTCAGGAGGTACAGATGAAGCTCGTTGAGTGCGTACCGAACTTCAGTGAGGGCAAGCGACCCGAGGTGGTCAAGGAGATCGTGGGCACGATGACCGCCGTCGACGGCGTCTCGCTTCTCGACAGGGAGATGGACGCCGACCACAACCGCGCCGTCGTGACCATCATCGGCGAGCCCGGCGCCGTCCTCGAGGGCGCGTACCGAGGCATCGAGAAGGCCCGGGAGCTGATCGATCTCACGAAGCACGAGGGTGAGCACCCCCGCATGGGAGCGACCGACGTGTGCCCCTTCGTACCGGTCAAGAACGTCACGATGGACGAGTGCGTCGAGCTGGCGCAGAAGCTGGGCAAGCGCGTCGGGGAGGAGCTCGAGATCCCGGTCTTCCTCTACGAGGAGGCGGCGACGAGGAGCGACAGGAAGAACCTCGCGAAGGTCCGCAAGGGTCAGTTCGAGGGTCTGTCGAAGGAGATCGGGACGAACCCCGACAAGGAGCCCGACTTCGGTCCGAACAGGATCCATCCGACGGCGGGAGCGATCGCTATCGGGGCGCGTCAGTTCCTCGTGGCGTACAACATCAACCTCGGCACGGACGACCTCTCCATCGCGAAGACGATCGCGAAGTCGATCCGACACTCGGGCGGGGGGCTCCGCCACGTCAAGGCGATGGGGTTCGAGATCAAGGACCGCGGGATCGTCCAGGTCTCGATCAACATGGTCAACTTCCACGGGACGCCGCTCTTCCGGGTGTTCGAGATGGTGAAGAGCGAGGCCGCACGCTACGGCGTCCCGGTGATCGGCAGCGAGATCGTCGGTCTGGTACCGGTCGAGGCGCTCGTGGACTGTGCGGACTTCTACCTGAGACTCGAGGACTTCCAGCCCGATCAGATCCTCGAGCACCGACTGATGGAAAGCGAGGCGACCGAATGACCGATCTGACGAACTTCCTTGCCGAGCTGGCCTCCGACGAGCCGACACCGGGCGGCGGCAGCGTCGCCGCGCTCTCGGGTGCTCTGGGCGCGAGCCTGACGGCGATGGTGTCCAACCTGACGATCGGCAAGAAGAAGTACGCCGACGTCGAGGCGGACATGAAGAGCGCGCTCGAGACGGCCGAGTCGCTCCGCCTCGAACTGACGCGGCTGATCGAGGAGGACGCCAACGCCTTCGACGGCTTCATGGAGGCGCTGAAGCTCCCCAAGGACACAGACGAGCAGAAGGCGAAGCGTAAGGCCGCGATGCAGCAGGGCCTCGTCGACGCGGCCTCGGTCCCGCTGGTCGTCATGGAGAAGTGCGTGCGGGTCATCGACGTCGCCGCGGTCGCGGCCGAGAAGGGGAACAGGAACGCCGTCTCGGACGCCGGCGTCGCGGCCCTCGTCGCCAGGGCGGGCGCGCACGCCGCGAAGCTCAACGTCCTCATCAATCTCGGCGGCATCACGGCGGAGGAGCATGCCGAGTTCGTGTCGGAGGCCCGGACCGCCCTCGAGAATCTCACCTCGGAGGCCGACAGCAAGGCGGACGCCGTCATGCGGACCGTCCTCGAGAAGGTCGCGTGAGCCCCGGGCTCCGGGGGAGGAGTGACGCGATGAAGACCCTCCTGGCCGTTGCTGCGGCCGTGGCCCTCGCAGGGTGCGCGGGCGAGACCGTGCCGCACGAACAGGTCGTGAGCGGGGAGGACGAGAACCTCAGTTCGTGCGCGCTCATCGAACTCGCCGTATCGCAGGGGCGTCTCGACTACGGCACCGGGCTTCTCTACAAGGTCTACAGCATCTACGAACCCGAGAGTCTCCCGGAGGAGTTCAGGAGCGACGGTCCGTCGAAGTGCGGCTCGCCGGTGGTCGTCGAGGTGCAGCGGAACTGGCACAGGCTGTCGCCGGGACAACAGGCTGAGATCGAGTTCTACATCCAGCCCCTTCAGGACGACGACGAGACCGGAACCGACCTGGACGACGTCGGCCCCAACCGACCGGAGCACGGGCGTGGCGAACTCGACTGAGGACGGACCGGCGGGACGCCCCCTGCTCCGGAACGTGGCGCTGCCCGCCGTTTTTGTCGGGACGGCCGTCGCCCTCGGCTTCCTGCTGGCGCCCGTGCCGAACGTCGAGCTGGTGACCTTCACGATCTTCGCCGCGGGCGGCGTGCTGGGGGGCGGACGCGGTGCGCTCGTCGGCGCGCTGACGGCCGCTCTCTACTCGGGGCTCAACCCCGCGGGCTCGGGCGTCGCGATCCCCACGCTCTTCGCTGCGCAGGTGATCGCCTGGGCCCTCGTCGGAGCGGCCGGCGGTCTCACGGAGCGTATCTATCTTCCCCTCGGCCGGGGCGCCGACGGGCTCAGAACCGCCCTTTCGGGGGGCCTTGGAGCGCTTCTCACACTGATGTACCAGGGCGCCGTGATCGTCGGACTGGCTCTGGCCGGGATGACGATCGGCGGCTCCGGGTTCGCGTGGGCGACGTGGCGGCACGACCTCGCGGCGGCGCTCACGGCGAACGCGTTCTTCTCGCTCGTCCATGTGGTGTCCAATGCGATTCTGTTCGCCGTGCTCGCACCGCGGATCATGCCGCGGCTCCGTGCGTTCGGGAGAGGGTAGACGGCATGCCCGGTCGGCGGGACGACTTCTGGTTCCCGCCCTGGTCGCCGCGGTGCTCCTCGCGGCGCCGCCGCAGGCGTGCTGCGGCGGACGCCCGGTCGGACCGGGCGTTCCCGGATACGCTCGTACGTGGGCCCTCGGACCACTTCCGGCGTCGCTCTCGTTCCCCTCGAACTCCGCCGTCTCTTGGACCGACTGGCTCGGGTCCGGACTCGATCTGACTGCGGCCTACGCCGTAGACGGCTCGACGGTCGTCCTCAAGGGACCGGACGTCTCCACGCTGTCCGGCGTGCGGCCGGTCTCACACGACGCGGCCCACGGGACTGCCTCCTTCCTCCCGTTCGGCGGATATCCCCCTGACGGCTACGGGCTCTCCGCCGCCCGTCTCTCGATGCGCGGCGGAGACCTCGTCGAGTCGTGGAGCGGCGTCTTCGGGCGCGCCTTCGCCGACACGACGAGTTCCCTCGAACTGGCCGGCGGCTCGCTGCGCGCCGACGGTCCCGGGGCGACCGCCCGCTTCGACAACCGGCCGTTCTCCGCGCGTCTCAGAACGGTGACGAGCGGCGGCTGGAACGTGCGTGCGCGCGGTCTGAGGATGGCTCCCGAGCGCGTTCGGAGGTTCGAGGAGCTCGAGCCGTCGGAACTCGGCAGCCGGCGCGTCGCGGGCGCGGGCGAGGTCATCCTCGAGGGCGGTCGTGCGACGATCGCGCTCTTCAGTGGATCCCGCCGGGTCGAGGACGACCGCGCCGGCGTGACTCGGACCGGTGAGCTCGGTCTCGTCGGTGCCTCGCTGCGTATCGAGACCGGCCGCGTCGTCGAGGCGGTCGACGTTTCCGTGGGGCACATCGGCGCCCGCGGTGCCCTCTTCCAGAGGAACGAGGACGTGTGGTCGGCCGCGGCGTCGGTGTCGCGCGCTCTCGAGGCGCTCGGGGGTACGGTCTCGCTCCGGGCCGGGGCCGTGCGGAGGCGAGGCCTGACGCTTCCCGAGGCCGAGGTCGCCTGGTCGACGAGGATCGGCCGGAGGCGGCTCGACGCCAGGGCGCTCGTCGTCTCAAGGCATCCGTCGGTCGTGGAGCGGCTGGCCGTGCCGCTCATGCTGCCCTCCGCCGACGGGGTGGAACGAACGGTTGCCGGCCGTCCGGATCTCGATCCGGAAGGCGCCGTCGCCCTCCTCGTGTCGATCCGCGATTCCTCTTTCCTCTCGGGCGCCGGCCTCGAACTGGGCGCGGCTCGGCTCGTTGACCCGGTCGAGCTCTCTATCGAAGCGGGTCGGCCGGCGAACGCTCCCGACGAGACGACCGGCTCTGCGTCGCTCTGGGTCGAGGCGGGAGGACGCGCCGCCGCCGGCTGGCGGCTCGACGCGACCCTGCTGGCCTCCGGAGAGGAGAGCTCGCTCATCGCTGGGGGGCCGTCGCCGGCGGTGTCCGCCTCGGCCGAGGGCTGGTTCCACGCCTCCTTCTTCGCGCGCGGCTATCTCCGCACGCGCTGGTCGGCCGTCGTGACCCACGAGTCCGGTCTGGCGCGGGGTCCCTGGGAGGGTGCCGTCGAGGACGCGTCGTCCCGGCTCGACCTCGAGGTGCGGGGTCGGGCGGGGTCGGCCGCGGTGTACGCCGTGGTACGGGATGTCCTTGAGACGGAGCACGCCGGGACGCCCCTCGTGCCGGCCGCCGGAAGGCGTCTGGAGGCCGGGTTCACGTGGACGTTCCGCGGTTGAGCGATGTTTCATTTGCCTTGCGTTTTGCAACACGCTACATTGGTGACGCTCGGGTGGAGGTGGTGTGGTGCGGGGGGTCTTCACGCCGGACGAGCGCGCGGTGGTCTTCTTTCTCGCCGGTGCGCTCCTGGTCGGAGCGCTGGTGACGGGGATGCGGCGGGTCGAGGTTCCGCCTCCCGACGCGAGCGCCTGCGCCGGCGACACGGTCGGCTGCATGATCGAGCTGAACGCCGCCGAGCCCGAGCTGCTGGAGGAGCTTCCCGGGATCGGGCCGGTCCGGGCCCGGGAGATCGTGAGACTGAGAGAGGAACGCGGCGGATTCCGTTCGGTCGATGATCTGATCGATGTCCGCGGGATCGGGCCGGTGACCCTCGAGCGCGTCCGACCACACGTCGTCGTCACCGACAGCGTACGTCCGGCGCCCGGGAGGGATGGACCGTGAGTCACGCTGTTCCAACAACCCGCAGCATCATCGCGGCGCGGCTTGTCGTCGCGGCGCTCACGGCTCTCGGTGCGCTCGTCGGCGGCAGGCAGGTCGACAGCATCCCGGTCATCATCCTCGGGATCATCGCTGCGCTGCTCTCCGGCGTCTACGCCGCCTGGAGCCGCGTCCAGCGCGACCACACGGCCCTCCTGAGGATCCAGTTCGCCGTCGACATCGTCTTCGTCACGCTGGTCGTCTACTTCTCAGGCGGCCTGGCAAGCCCGTTCAAGCTGCTCTATTTCCTTCCGGTCATCGTGTCGTCCGCACGCCTCGGCTTCCGAGACGGGGTCGGAATCGCCGCCGGCGCCGTCATCGGGCACGTCGTTCTCATGTTCGTCGACCCCGTTCAGTGGGCGTCGCTCTATGCACAGGGGGCTCTCGCCGAGATCGCGACGCTCGTCGTCTCGTTCCTCCTCGTCGCCATGCTGGTCGGCTACCTGTCGGAGCGGGCTGCCGTCCACGCACGGGAGCTGGCCGTGACCAGGTCGGAGCTGGACACCGCCAACCTCAGGCTCTCGAACATCATCGACAGCCTCGGGTCCGGACTCGCCCTGGTCGACTCCGACGGACACGTCATCTACCTCAACAGGGCCGGCGCGTCGATCCTCGGCGTGCCGGAGAGTGCCTCGCACGGCCGCGACTACCGGCTCGTCTTCGCCGACGTCCCGGCGTTCTGCGAACGCCTCGCCGCCGCCCTGGAGGCGGGGCGGCCCGAGACCCGGGTCGACTTCCACGTGAGACGGCGCGGAGGAGGAAGCACTCCCGTCGGACTCTCTACATCGATACTCCGGGATGACGACGGGAACGAGCGGGGCGTCGTCGCCATCTTCCAGGATCTGACGGAGGCCAGACGCCTGGAGGAACGACTCCGGCACGACGACAGGCTCTCGGCGCTGGGCCAGTTCGCGGCCGGCCTCGCTCACGAGATCCGGAACCCGCTGAACGCGATCCGGGGATCTATCGAGATGCTGGGGGAGGACGCCGAGCCGGAGAGCCAGCACGAGCGCCTCGTCGGCCTCGTGATGCGCGAGACCGACCGGCTCCAGAAGCTCGTTCAGGACGTCCTTCAGTACGGACGCATGGAGTCCGGGGAACGCGACCGCATCCGGCTCGACGAGCTCGTGCACGAGGTCGCGCTGCTCGTGACCAGTCAGGCCTCATATCGTCCGGAGATCGAACTGGTCGAGGAAGCTCCTGAGCCTGTCGAGGGGACCGTCAACGAAGAGGAGATGAGGCGGGCCCTCCTGAACCTCACGCTCAACGCCGTCGAGGCGATCGACGGCTCGGGCAGGGTCAGGCTCTCGGTCGTCCGGGAGGACGAGTACGCCTCGCGCGGCCTCGAGGGATCGCAGGGCAGTTCGATCGCCATCATCGTTGAGGACACGGGAGACGGCATCCCCTCCGATAAGAGAGACGAGATTTTTCAGCCCTTCAGAACGACCAAGAAGGGCGGCACGGGACTCGGGCTCGCCATCGTCGACCGCATCGTTCAGTCCCACGGCGGGCGGATCACCGTCGCCAGTGAGGTCGGACGCGGCAGCCGCTTCGTGATCTACCTGCCGGACTAGTCGTCGCCCGCGGGCGGGGACGGTCGGTTCCGGCGCTTTCGAGAAGGGAAAGGACAGCATGCCACAGGGCAGGATCCTGGTCGTCGACGACGAGGACAGCATCCGAGAGTACCTCTCCATGATGCTCGAGCGCGAGGGGTATGTCTGCGACGCCACGAAGGACGGCAAGAAGGCTCTCAAACTCCAGTCGAAGGACGCCTACGACGTCGTCATCACCGACATTCAGCTGCCGGGGATGAGCGGCATCGACATTCTCGAGAAGCTCCGGGACAAGGACCCTTCGATCCCCGTGATCATCATCACGGGCCACGCCTCGCAGGAGTCGGCCATCGAGGCACTGAACCTCGGCGCCTTCTACTATCTTCTGAAGCCGGTCTCGAACGAGGAGCTGAAGCAGGTCGTCAGGAACGCGCTCGAGATGCGGCGCCTTCGCGATGAGAAGTCGGATCTCGAGCGTGCTCTGCACGTCTCGGGAGAGAAGAAGATGATCGGCGAGTCGGAGAATATGACGTCCGTCTTCGACTTGATCGACCGCGTCGCACGGACCTCGAGCACCGTGCTGCTCCACGGTGAGAGCGGGACGGGGAAGGAACTCGTGGCCCGGGCGATACACGCCAGGAGCGCGCGTTCCGACGGCCGGTTCGTTACGATCAACTGCGGCGCCCTCCCGGAGACCCTCCTCGAGAGCGAACTCTTCGGTCACGTCAAGGGATCGTTCACCGGCGCCATCCGCGACAAGCGGGGCCTCTTCGTCGTGGCGGACGGGGGGACCTTCTTCCTCGATGAGGTCAGTGAGACCTCCCCGGCCATTCAGGTCAAGCTGCTACGCGTGCTGCAGGAGCGCGAGGTCGTTCCGGTCGGCGGCACCAAGCCGACGCAGGTCGACGTTCGCGTGATCGCGGCCACGAACGCAGATCTGGAGACGCGCATCAAGGAGGGCACCTTCCGAGCGGACCTCTACTACCGCCTCAACGTCATTCCGATCCGCATCCCGCCGCTCCGCGAGCGTCGGGACGACGTGCCGCTCCTCGTTAAGCACATCCTCGAACGGATCACCGGTGGCGAGATGAAGGTCGACGAGCGGGCGATGGAGATCCTCACGCAGTATGAGTGGCCGGGGAACGTCCGTGAGCTCGAGAACATCATCGAGCGAGCCGTCATCCTGGCCGACAGGGACACGATCACGGCCGAGAGCCTCAACGTGTCGATCTTCCCTGAGAACCTGCGGAAGAGAGCGCGCGGCGAGGCGGTGACCGGCGGCGGCGACCTCGGTGTGTCGGGCATCACGCTAGAGGAACTCGAGCGGAAGTACCTTCTGCAGACCCTCGACGAGACGGGGTGGAAAAAGAAGCAGGCAGCCGAGATCCTGGGGATCAACCCCTCGACGCTCTACCGGAAGCTGCAGCGGTACGGCATGGACGAGGACGAGGCGTCCTGACCGAGACGCCGTCCGACGCCCGGTTACGGAGATCCCGGTGAACGTCCAGTGACGGAGGAACGCGTGCGCGTGATCGCCGGAGAGCTGAAGGGGCGGTCGATCGCCGCGCCACCCGGGACCACGGCGAGGCCGACGTACGATCGCGTGCGGGAGTCGCTCTTCGGGATGCTCGAACCCGACCTTCCCGGCGCCAACGTGCTCGATCTCTTCGCGGGCTCGGGGAGTCTGGGGATCGAGGCCCTGTCGCGCGGCGCGCGTGAGGCGACCTTCATCGAGCAGAGCGGGAAGGTGCTCCGCGTCCTCGAGGACAACATCGAGAGCCTGGGCCTCCGCGGGAGGTCCCTCGTGATCCGCGGGGACGCCCTCAGACTCGTCAGGGAGCGGAGAGTTCCGACGGCGCCGTTCGACGTCGTCTTCGTCGACCCTCCTTACTCGAGCGGCCACGCCGAACGGGCGCTTCGTTGCATCGGACCGCTCGTCGCGCCCCGTGGTGTCGTCGTTGTGGAACGGGCCCGCGGGACGGATGCGGACGGCGCTCAGGACGACGCATCCTCTCGACTCGAACTGGTGCGCCGCAGAGGCTACGGCTCGACTGAGGTCGATATCTACCGGTCTGCAGGTGAACACGAACCGAGGGAGGGCCAGTGAGAACCGCCATCTACCCCGGGACGTTCGACCCGATAACGAACGGTCATCTCGACCTGATCAGGCGCGCGCTCAGGCTCTTCGACAGGATTGTCGTGGCCGTCGGGACCGCCAGGGACAAGGACCCGATGTTCACCGCCGGCGAGCGCGTGGAGCTGATCGAGGGGGCCGTCGAGGACCTCGGGAACGTGACAGTGATCTCGTTCGAAGGACTGCTCGTCAGCACGGTCCGGGATGTCGGTGCGGCAGCGATCCTCAGGGGCCTGAGAGAGGTGTCGGACTTCGAGTACGAGTTCCAGATGGCTCTCATGAACCGGCGGCTTGCTGCGGAGATCGAGACGGTCTTTCTCATGCCGAGCGAGCGCTACACCTACCTGAACTCCACGATCGTCAAGGAGGTCTTCACGCTCGGCGGCGACGTTTCCGGACTTGTCCCCCCCAATGTCTTCGATGAACTGGCGCGTCGGCGCGACCGGGGCGGTTCCCGATGAGAGTGTCGGAGCGCAGAGGCTTCGGCTCCACCCGATTGCCGGACGGCTTCGCGGAGAGGCTCTCTCGCGTGTCCGGGGTCTCGGTATCGACCGCCATCGAGGACCGCATCTGCTACTCGTATGACGCGACCGACGTCCGGGCGCTGCCGGACGCCGTCGCCTGGCCCGAGTCGTCCGTAGAGGTCGCGGACGTGCTCCGCGCGGCCCGGGAGGCGGACGTGCCGGTCGTCCCGCGGGGCGCCGGAACCGGCTACACCGGCGGGAGCCTTCCCGTCGTCGGCGGCATCGGCCTGTCTCTCGAGCGGATGAACACCGTGTCGAGCATCGACACCAGGGCCCTTGTGGCACTCGCGGGCCCGGGCGTTGTGAACGAAGCCCTCGCCGAGGCGGCCGAGGCCGGGGGTTTGAGCTACCCTCCGGACCCTGCGAGCCGGAAGGTCTCGACCGTGGGCGGGAACATCGCCGAGTGCGCGGGCGGTCCAGCGACGGTACTCCACGGCACGACTCGCGACTACGTTGCGGGACTCGAGGCAGTATTGTCCGACGGGTCGGTCGTCTCGACCGGAATTCTCTCCGGCGAGCGGCGAACGTCGTGGGACGCCGGCCCCCTGCTCGTCGGCTCCGAGGGGACGCTCTCCGTCGTGACCGACGCGGCTCTCAGGTTGACCCCTGCCCCCGAGGCGACCGGGACCTTCTGGATCGAGTTCGCGGACCTGGAATCCGCGGCGCGCGCTGTGGCCGCGATCGTCGCCTCGGCTCTCCCTGTCTCGTCACTCGAGCTCATCGACCGCGACACATATGTCGCCTCGCACGAGTTCGTGCGGGGAGCGCGGCCGGAGAGGGACATCGAGGGCGGGCTGCTCGTGGAGCTCGAGGGGACGACGGAAGCCGTATCGGGCGCGACCGAACAGCTCGGCCGTCTCGCGGACGAGTTCGGCGCGACCGGATTCAGGAGCCCCTCGGATGACACCGAGCGCGAGGAGATCCGTGAGATCCGTCGCTCGATCTCGCCGTCGCTCGCGCGTCTCGCGACCGGGAAGGCGAACGAGGACATCACCGTACCGCGAAGCCGCATTCCCGACTTCGTCCACGGCATGCGTGCCATCGGCAGGGAGCACGATCTCAGGATCCTGTCGTTCGGTCACGCCGGTGACGGCAATCTCCACGTCAATGTGATGTTCGACCGCGACGATGTCGGAAGCCGCCGCCGGGCCCGAGCCGCCGTCGACCGGCTCTTCCAACTGGCGCTCTCCCTCGGCGGCACGCTGTCCGGAGAACACGGCATAGGTATCACCAAGGCGGACCAGCTGGCCTCCGAGCTCGAGGAGACCGCTCTCGAGGCGACGGCCGCCGTGAAGCGCGCCCTCGACCCTGACGGAATCCTGAATCCCGAGAAGATCCTCACACATCTCCCGAACCCCTGGTGGGGCGATCTCGACGAGGCGCCATGCTAGTCGATACCGCGAAGGCAGAGGTGCGCGGCGGGCGCGGCGGCGACGGATGCGTGAGCTTCCGGCGGGAGAAGTTCGTACCCCGCGGAGGCCCCGACGGCGGGGACGGCGGCCGCGGCGGCGACGTGATCGTCGAGGCGGACGAGGGAAAGTCGACGCTCGTCGACCTTCACTACAGACGACACTACCGCGCCGGCTCGGGACAGCACGGATCCGGCGCGCGGAAGTCCGGCAGGAGCGGCGAGGACGTCGTCATCCGTGTCCCCGTCGGGACCGTGCTGCGCGATGCGGAGACGGGCGAGGTTCTGGCTGATCTGGATGAGCCGGGCGAGCGGGTCGTCGTCGCGAAGGGCGGCGGCGGAGGACGCGGCAACGCGCGCTTCGCCACGTCGACCGACAGGGCGCCGCGCAGGGCCGAGGAGGGTCGTCACGGCGTCGAGCGGATGGTCGAGTTCGAGCTCAAGTTGATGGCCGACGTCGGGCTCGTCGGTCTGCCGAACGCCGGCAAGTCGACGCTCCTTCGGAAGCTCTCAGCGGCGCGGCCCCGGGTCGGAGACTATCCCTTCACGACGCTCTCGCCGGTGCTCGGTCTCGTCAGATACGGTATCGACGGGAGCTTCGTCGTCGCCGACCTGCCCGGGCTCATCGAGGGGGCGCACGAGGGCAAGGGGCTGGGTCACCAGTTCCTTCGGCACATCGAGCGTACGCGCGTCCTCGTCGTCCTCATCGATGCGGCGGCCGACGACCCGGCGACCGACTACAGGGTGCTCATGGAGGAGCTCGAACGCCACGACGCCGACCTCACGGACAAGCCGAGGGTCGTTGCGTGGAGCAAGGTCGACCTCCGCGGTCCCGACGGTCCGCCCGAGGCGTCGTTCGGCGGCGAGCGGGTCGTGTCCGTCTCGGGACTGACGGGCGAGGGCGTCGATGACCTCGTTCGTCTCCTCATCGACCTCGTGGAGCGCGAGCGGGCCGGCTGCGGCGGGTCGTCCCCGAACGTGTGACCCGTCGGCCTGGGGCTCACCCGCCGGCGACCCCCGGACCTCCCCAGAGGACCAGCACGTGACGGAGAGGGAGGCTGCGCTCGTCGTTGTCCTGGCGAGCGGCGTGGGTCCCGCCTCGGCAGAACGGCTCCGGAGGCGCTACGGCTCGTATCGCACGGCCGTCCTCACGGGGTCGCGCGACGCCGCTGTTCCGGCGAGGCTTCGTCGGGCGCTGGCCGCCGCGAAGAAGCTTGAGCCGTCCCGTAGGCTGCTCGAACTCTCCGCCGAGGGGATCGATTTCCTCGAACGCGGAGGGGAGGCGTACCCCTCGCGTCTCGACGAGACGTACGGCGCGCCGGCCGGGCTCTTCAGCGAGGGCGCGCCTCCGGGTGAGGAGCCGGCGGTGGCGATCGTCGGTTCGAGGAGAGCCTCGGAGCGCTCGCTGGCCGTCGCGCGGTCGATGGGGCGCGGACTGGCCGGGCGAGGCATCACGGTCGTCAGCGGCCTGGCCCGGGGCGTTGACTCCGCGGCGCACCGCGGTGCGCTGTCGGCCGGGGGGAGAACAGTCGCGGTTCTGGGTTCGGGACTCCGCAGGGTCTACCCTCCGGAGCATGCGGGGCTGGCGGCCGAGATCCGACGGACGGGCTGCCTGCTGTCGGAGTTCGCTCCCCGTGTCGATCCGAGACGCTCCTTCTTCCCGCGTCGAAACCGCGTGATCGCCGGTCTGTCGGTCGGGGTGATCGTCGTCGAGGCGAGTGAGAAGAGCGGCGCCCTCATCACGGCCGCCTTCGCCCTCGACGAGGGGCGCGAGGTCTTCGCGTGTCCCGGGCCTGCGGGCAGGGCGGCGTGCCGCGGCTCGAACAGGCTTCTCCGGGACGGCGCGAGGCTCGTAGAGGACGCCGAGGACGTTCTGGAGGACCTCGAACCGGTCTGGGGTCCGCTGCTCGCCCCCGGCGGGGCGGGAGAGCCGGCGCCGGCTCCGGAGGTTTCGGCATGCGCCGAGGCGGCGCTCGGCGCGCTCTCGCTCGATCCGCGGTCCGCGGACGAGGTCGCCAGAGAGACGGGTGCGGCCATCGAGACAACGCTCTCGGCCCTCATGGAGCTCGAGCTGGCCGGAGCGGCGCGGAGGGTACCGGGAGGAAGATACGTCGTCTCGGACGCCGAGGCGGTGCGGAGAGGGCTCGTCAGACAGTGAGGAGTCGGTGAATGAGCGGTACGGAGCGGGCGACCGTCGCGGTCGTCTCCTGCGGAAGCTATGAGCGTCGCGAGGTCGGGGCGGCCGTCTCGCGGGCGGTCGATCTCATCGGGGGCATCGGGCGGTTCGTGAGGCCGGGCGAGCGGATCCTGCTCAAACCGAACCTCCTCTCCGCCAAGGCCCCGGAGCGGGCCATCACGACACATCCGGAGGTCGCCCGCGCGGTCATCCGGCTGGTGCGAGACGCGGGCGCGGAGCCCGAGATGGGCGACAGTCCGGGCGGCGCCATCCGGGGTGTCGAGCGGGTCTGGCGCAACACCGGCTTCGAGGAGCTCGCCGAGGAGACGGAGGTCGCGCTCAGGAGCTTCGAGGCCTCGGGCTCCGAGGAGCGCACGGGCGCGCTGCGGCCGTACATGGTGGCGCGGCCCGTACTCGAGGCCGACGGTATCATCAACCTGCCGAAGATGAAGACCCACGTGCTCACGCTCTACACGGGGGCGGTCAAGAACATGTACGGGATCGTCCCGGGGTTCATGAAGGGGCGCCTCCACAGCGTCGCCCCGAGGCCCGTCCCGTTCAGCCGCATCGTCGTCGACATCTTCTCGCTTCGTCCGCCGCGGCTCCACGTCATGGACGCCGTCGCGGCCATGGAGGGTGACGGTCCGTCCGGAGGCTCGCGGCGACACGTCGGCGCGATCCTGGCGAGCGCCGACCCGGTGGCGCTCGATGCCGTCGCGTCGGGCATGATGGGCTACCGGGAGCGACAGGTGCCGACCGTGCGGATCGGTGAGGAGCGCGGCCTCGGGGTCGCCGGTCTCGACCGGATCGACATCGTCGGTGACGATGCAGAGAAACTCGCCCCGGAGGACTTCCGGCTGCCGGGAACCGGCGCCCTGAACTACATCCCGGACATCCTCGTGAGGCTGCTGGAGCCCTTCATCTGGGCGCACCCGGAGATGTCGCCGGAGCGCGGGTGCCGCGGACCGGAGTGCGGTCTGTGCGTCAGGAGCTGCCCGGTGCGCGCCATCAGACTGGTCGACGGCGTCCCGACGGTCGACTTCAAGACGTGCGTCGAGTGTCTCTGCTGTCACGAGGTGTGCCCGCACGACGCAGTCGAGGTCAAACTGTCCTGGCTCGCCGGCAGGTTCGCGTAGGGGAGGGGACGTGGCGCGTCCGACGACACTGAGTCACCGGCTCGAGTATGCCGGCGTCAGGCTGTTCCACTGGCTCGTCAACGCTCTGCCGCCGGGTGCCGGCCGCGAGCTCGGCGCGCTCCTCGGCCGCGCCGCGTTCGGGCTCGGCATCCGGCGACGCGTCACGATGGACCATCTGCGGCGCGTCTTCGGTGACGAGCGCGACGAGGAGGAGCTAGTCCGGATCGCTCGGGAATCCTATGAGAACTTCGGTCGGACGACGTTCGAGTTCGCCCGGTTCCCGAGGCTGTCCCCCGAGCTCATCGAGCAGACCATCACGCTGACCGGTGCCGAGCATCTCGACGAGGCGCTCGAGGGCGGCAGGGGCGCCATTCTCGTGGCCGGGCACTTCGGGAACTGGGAGCTGGCCGCGACGCTCGCCACCATGGGATATCCGCTGACGTTCCTCGTCGGCGAGCAGCACAACATCCTCGTCGACCGCCTGATGAACAGCCTGCGGGCGCGTTTCGGCGTCGAGATCGTGCCACTGACCGGGAGCCTCCTCGGGGTGCTCCGAGCGCT
>WJMD01000067.1 GCA_014728125.1 Candidatus Effluviviaceae Genus V sp. | reverse complement strand
TCGGTGAGCGACCACGTTCCGGAGGGACGGCGGAGCTTCGTGTGCATCATGACCTACGCGCACGCGAACGACGAGCTGGTCCTCCGAGCTCTGATCGACAAACCCCTCCGCTACCTGGGGATGATGGGGAGCCGCTCGAAGGTCGATGCCGTCTTCGCGCATCTCATGGACGACGGCGTGTCTGAAGATGCTCTCGCGCGCGTTCGAGCCCCCATCGGCCTGCCGATAGGGAGCGACACGCCCGAGGAGATCGCCGTGAGCATCGCCGCCGAACTCGTGGCCGTGAGGAACGGGTCCCCACTCCCCTGGAGAGAACAGAGAGAAGAGGAGGCGCCATGAGGTTCGAGGTTGCCTACGGCGACGGGGTCCAGTCGGCCGAGGTCCCCGACGAACGGCTGGCCGCGGTCCTCGAACCGGCCGACGTGCCCTCTCGGCCGGAGTCCGACGTTCTCGACGAGGCACTGGCCGAGCCGGTGAACGGCGAGCGGCTCGAGAGCTTCCTCGAGGGCGCCTCGAGCGTTCTCGTCGTCGTGAACGACGCTACGCGACCCACACCGACAGCGCGCCTCCTGAAGCACCTCGCACCCGCGCTCCGAGGGCTCGAGATCACCGTGGCTGTGGCGACCGGGACGCATCGCGCCCCGACAGACGTGGAACTCCGCGCGATCCTCGGCGACCCGCCGCCAGTCGAGGTCGCCCACGTGCACATCCACGACGCTCGTGACGGCGCGGCGCACACCCGCCTCGCCGAGACGAAGTCCGGCACGCCGGTCGTCATCGACCGCGTCGTGCTCGACGCCGAGCGCGTCGTCGTCCTGAGCTCGGTCGAGCCGCACTACTTCGCGGGGTACACGGGAGGCAGGAAGTCGCTCATCCCGGGACTCGCCGCATTCGAGACGGTCGAGGCCAACCACGCCCACGCCATGTCGGACCGTGCGCAGCCGCTGCGGCTCGACGGAAACCCCGTCCACGACGACATGGTCGAGGCCGTCGACTCCATCCTGGATCGCCGATACTACGCCATCATGACCGTCCTCGACCGCGGGGGCCGGATAAACGCCACGGCGGCCGGCGATCTGCACGGGACGCTCCGCGCCGTCGCACCCGCGGCCGAGGCGGTCTACGCTCCCCCGATCGAGCGTCGGGAGCGCATCGTCGTGGCCGCTGTGTCTCCCCCGCTCCACATCAATCTCTACCAGGCGCAGAAGGCTCTCGAGCACGGGATCCTCGCCCTCGAGGACGGCGGGACCCTGATCCTCGTCTCCCCCTGCAGCGAGGGGCTCGGCGACGACACGTTCGCGCGCGCACTCAGGGGCGCCGGCACCCCCGAGGAGGCGATCGATGCGCTCCCGGAGACATACCGGTTCGGGGATCACAAGGTCGCACGCATCGCGCGCGCGGTCGGCAGGTTCGACATCGTCGCCGTCACGGGTCTCGCGCGCGACCTCGTCGCGTCGCTCTTCATGCTCCCGGCGCCCGACCTCCAGTCTGCGGTGGATGCTGCGCTCCGGAAGCACGCCGGCGGGCGCGTCCTCGTGATACCCCGCGCGGCCGAGACCGTCCCGCGCCTCCGCTAGCGTCGCGCCCTCGATCTCACACAGGCACCGAAGAGCGTCCGGGGCCGGCCCACGACGGACCGGCCCCGGAACCTGCACGCGTCCCTCGCGAGAGGTGTCCTACACCGGGAACATCCCGAAGACCATGCCCGTCAGGAAGTAGATGAGCACGGTCATGATGACGAGACCGATGAGATGCAGCCAGAAGCCGGTCCGCAGCATGTCGGTCATGCTGAGCTTCCCGGAACCGTAGACGATCGCGTTCGGCGGGGTCGAGATGGGCAGCATGAAGACGTTCGAACACGCGAGCGTCGCCGGGATGATGAGCAGGAACGGCGAGACACCGATGGCGGTCCCGACCGCGATGAGAATGGGGATGAGCATGTTCGCGACCGCCGTGTTCGAGGCGATCTCGCTCAGAAACGATGCGATGACGGTCACGATGATGATCAGCAGAAGCGGGTGAAGCGCGCTCGAGAGAGGGAGCGAGTTCGCGATCCACTCGGCCGCTCCCGAGGCGAAGAGCCCCTTGCCGAGCGCCAGGCCGCCGCCGAAAAGGTAGAGGATGCCGAACGAGATCGACTTCGCGTCGCCCCAGTTCAGTGCCGTCTTCCATCTCCTGACGTCGGTCGGGACGATGAACAGAAGGAGTGCGCACATCAGCGCGATGAGGGCATCGTCGAACCGGTCCTGCAGGAGTTCCATGACCGGCAACGGGATCTTCGTCCAGAACGGTCTGCTGATCCACAGGAACGCGACCAGGACGAACGCGGCGATCGTGTACTTTCCACCGAGTTCGAGCGTCCCGAGCGTCGCCCGCTCCTCCTCGATGGCGGACTCGCTGGCGATCGCCTTCGCCTGCGGCTTGTACATCATCCACAGGAACCACCAGGTCACCGGCAGCATGACGATCGCGAACGGGAGCCCGACCTCGAGCCAGTCGAAGAACGTGATCTCCTCACCGAGCAGCGTGTCGACGAACCCCGACAGCAGGACGTTCGGCGGCGTCCCGACGAGGGTCGCCATGCCGCCGATCGTCGCGGAGTAGGCGATGCCCAGAAGCAGCACGATGCCCAGCCGCGAGTCGGCCTTGAGCTTGGAACCCGAGAGAACCGCCATGCCGATCGGCAGCATCATCGCGGTCGTCGCCGTGTTCGAGATGAACGCGGAGAGGAACGCCGTGAGAGCCATGAAGTAGAAGACGAGCCGCTTGGGGCTGTCGCCGACCCGCACCAGGATGCCGAGCGCCATCCGGCGGTCGATGCCCCACTTCATCATGGCGCGGGCGATCAGGAAGCCGCCGAGGAAGAGGAAGATGAGCTTGTTCGCGTACTGCGCGAGCGCCTCGCTCAACGGGAGGATGCCCAGAAGCGGCAGCAGAACGCCCGGAAGGAGCGCCGTTGCGTAGATCGAGATCGCCTCGGTGCCCCACCAGATCGCACAGAGCGACAGGACGCCCAGCATGCGCGCGATCTGAACCTCGAGTCCGAGCGGCGCAAAGAGGAAGAAGAGAAGGACCGCTATCCCAGAGACGAAACCGAGCTTGCTCTTCACAAGCTCGGAACCACTCGACGAGCCGGCCATGGCAGCTGACCTCGCTTCCGGGACGTCCCGGAGTGTCCGGATGCACCGCGCCGCTCCTCGGTCGGAGGAGCGGCTCTTGCCGTCGATGAGCTGTCATCCCAGTACCACGTCGAGCCCCGCTCAGTCAAGGCGGGACACGATAACCACCGATGATACTCCAATCGGAGCCTCATGGCCAGTTTTTTCTGAGCGGTCCCTCAGGTTCGCCGGCGGCCGTCTAGCGGACGACGACGACCTTCGTCAGCGATGCTGTTCCCGCCGCCCGCGCGAAGTAGACGCCCGACGAGACGCGGCGTCCCGCGGCGTCCCGTCCGTCCCAGCGCACACCCGTCGCCCCACGCTCGATGCTCAGCCGGGCGACGTGCCGTCCGGCGACGTCGTAGATGTCGATCGGCGTCCCGGCGCGCACCGTCGCATCGACCTCGAGCCGCACCGGCCCCGCCGAGGGGTTCGGCCACACGCGGAGCGACGCCCCTCCCGCATCCGCCACACCCGTCACGTCGGAGCCGAGCACCACAAGATCGTGCGGAGGGAGTCCGACGAAGAGCGCGCCTGCCGTCTGCTCCGCCCCCGTCGCGGCATCGAAGACCCGCACCCCCGGGTCAGTGTAGCTCCTGTCGCTCACGAAGAGCTGCCCGGTGCCATCGTGGACCTCGACGTCGGCGATGTTCCACCCGCCGGGCCGGTACACGTCCCCGATGAGGGCCCCACTCGCCCTGTTCCACGCGACGACGAACGACTCCCACGCCGGTGACGTGACGGAGATCATTGCATGCGCTCTCTCCGCGGTTCCGAGCGCAATGTCGTTGATGTCGCCCTGAAGCTGCGCCTCCGTCGTAAGGAACCCCAGCGAGGAGAACGTCGACGGATCGATGACCTCGACGCCCCCGTCAAGGACGCCCCAGTGTCCGCTGAGCGGAACGATGAGATGCCCTGTGGCTGGGTCGACGTGGAGCTCGCCGTACGGGTTCGTCGCGGAGAGCTCGATGCTCTGCACACCGGGCTCAGCCGGGTCGGTGTCGACGAGCGTGTTCGTGTCCGGGTCGATGACGGCCAGGTACGAAGGAGGGACGGGAGTCCAGTAGACGTCGCGGTCGATGCGTTGAACGGCCACGAGGACGTAGCCGTTCGAGACGGCCATCCCCGACATCTCCGGCAGCCCGTCCGCATCCGCCAGCGCGGAGAGATCGACCGAATCGGTCACCGTCCCCGTCGTCGGGTCGACCTCGACGACATGGGTGCTCTCGTATCTCGAGACGTAGGCGCGCGTGTCGGAGACGAAGGCGATGTCCTGCGGGTTCGTGCCCGGCCCGACCGAGAACTGCCTTACCGTCGAGAATCCGCTCGCCGGATCGAGGACCTGTATGTTGTCGGCGTAGAGCTTGTTGACGACGTAGATGAGCCCGCCCCGTTCTCGCGCTACAGCGTCGCTGTGGACGGATGCGACGCCCTGATCGACACCCCACGGCGGGATGACACCGACCGTCGAGACCGAGCCGCTCACGGAGTAGTCGCTCGTCACGGCCACGACCGTGTCGGAGGAGGCGGCCGGGCGGCACGCGAGGGCCAGGAGGGCGAGCGTCAGCACGATGCGCGTCATGTCAGTCCTCTCTCAAGATGGCAACGGACAGCAGATACGAGCGTCCGGGCAGCGGATATCCCTCGACGTCGGTCACGCGCTCGTCGGTCAGGTTCTCCACCTCGCAGGACAGTTCGACCGTCCCGTCGAGGAACCTGAGCGCCGCTCCCGCTCCGTGGAGCGTCCGGGACGGACACTCGTTCTCCGGGAGATTAGCCCGGTCGCGGAACGACGCGCTCTCGTGGTCGAGCTCGTAGAATACGGCGTAGGGTCCGGTGTCCCGGCCGAGCCTGAGGAAGAGGTCATGGTCCGGCGCGTGCGGGAGTCGATTGCCGCCGTAGACCGGCGAGGGACCGTCGTTGACGGCACGCTGCACGGTGTACGAGCCGGACAGCCGGA
>WJMD01000066.1 GCA_014728125.1 Candidatus Effluviviaceae Genus V sp. | reverse complement strand
GGAGGGGTACCCCGCGTACCTCCCGGCCCGCGCCGCGCAGTTCTACGAGCGCGCGGGACGCGTGAAGTGCTTAGGTTCCGAGGACCGCATCGGCGCGCTGTCGGCGGTCGGCGCGGTCTCGCCCCCGGGCGGCGACCTCTCTGACCCCGTCGTCCAGGCGACCCTCAAGGTCGTCAAGGTCTTCTGGTCGCTCGAGGACTGGCTCGCGTACGAGCGTCACTTCCCGGCGATCAACTGGCTGACGAGCTACTCGCTCTACCACGACGCTCTGAAGGAGTACTTCCGGACTGAGGTCTCCGAGGAGTGGGAGGACATGCGCACCGGCGCGATGAAGACCCTCCAGCAGGAGGCCGAGCTCAAGGAGATCGCGCGCCTCGTCGGTGTCGACGCGCTCTCGAACCGGGACCGGCTCGTCCTGGCGACCGCCAAGGCGATCCGCGAGGACTTCCTGCACCAGAACGCGTTCGACGACGTCGACACCTACACGTCGTTCCCGAAGCAGTACCGGATGCTCAGGAACATCATGCTGCTGCATCGCCTCGCGACCGACGCGCTCGAGCAGGGCGTGACGGCCGAGGAGGTCGCGGCGCTCGACGTCAACGAGGAGATCTCGCGCTCCCGGTACATCCCGGAGAGCGAACTCGACCGGTTCGATTCTATTCGCGACCAGATCGAGAAGGCCGTGAAGGGCCTCATCGAGAAGAAGGTGGGAGCCGAGGAGCCCGTCTAGAACGGGGCCCCGTCGGCGGGCTTCCGCTGAAACGGAACGTGGGCCGTCAGGCGCGGCCGACCTCGAACCACACATCAGGAGAGCTGCGATGGTGAAGGAGTACATGACCGTCCGGGAGATCGCGGGACCGCTCGTCCTCGTGGGTGAGGTGTCCGGCGTCAAGTACGAGGAGCTGGTCGAGGTCGAGCTCCCGAGCGGCGAGGTGCGGCGCGGCCGCGTGCTCGAGGTCGACGAGGACAACGCCCTCGTGCAGCTCTTCGAGGGCGCGACGGGCGTGAGCGTCGAGACCGCGCGCATCCGCTTCCTTGGCCGCGGCCTCGAACTCGGGCTCTCTAAGGACGTCCTGGGCCGTGTCTTCGACGGTCTCGGTCGCCCGAAGGACGGTGGGCCCGACATCATCCCCGAGGAGAAGCGGGACGTTTCCGGCGCGCCGCTCAATCCGACCGCGCGCGACTATCCGAACGAGTTCATCCAGACGGGCGTCTCGTCGATCGACGGCCTGAACACGCTCGTCCGCGGACAGAAACTCCCGATCTTCTCCGGGTTCGGTCTTCCGCACGCGGAGCTCGCCGCGCAGATCGCGCGGCAGGCGAGCGTCCTCGGCACCGAGGAGTCGTTCGCGGTCGTCTTCGCCGCGATGGGCACCACGTTCGAGGAGGCGGAGTTCTTCATCTCCGACTTCCGGCGGACCGGGGCCATCGACCGCGCCGTGCTCTACGTGAACCTCGCCAACGACCCGGCCATCGAGCGCATCGCGACGCCGCGGATGGCGCTCACGACGGCCGAGTATTTGGCGTACGACCTCGACATGCACGTGCTCGTCATCCTCACGGACATGACCAACTACTGCGAGGCGCTGCGCGAGATCTCGGCTGCGAGGAAGGAGGTCCCGGGACGCCGCGGTTACCCGGGCTACCTCTACACGGACCTCTCGACGATCTACGAGCGCGCCGGGCGCATCAAGGGACGAAAGGGGTCCATCACTCAGATCCCGGTCGTCTCGATGCCGGAGGACGACAAGACGCACCCCATTCCCGATCTCACGGGCTACATCACCGAGGGGCAGATCATCCTCGACCGGGCGCTCCACAGGAAGGGCATCTACCCGCCGATCAACGTGCTCCCGTCGCTGTCGCGTCTGCGCGACAAGGGCATCGGGGAGGGGAGAACGCGCGAGGACCACGCGAACCTCGCCAACCAACTCTTCGCCGCGTATGCCCGCGGCAAGGAGGCGCAGGAACTGGCGGTCATCCTCGGCGAGGCCGCGCTCTCGCCGGAGGACAAGGCGTTCTACAAGTTCTCGGACCTCTTTGAGGAGCGTTACGTTCGGCAGGGCACCGATGAGAACCGCACCATCGAGGAGACGCTGACGCTCGGGTGGGAGCTCCTCGAGATGCTGCCGACCTCCGAGCTCAAGCGCGTCAAGCCGGAGCAGATCGAGAAGTACATGAAGAAGAGCGCGACGAAGGACATCGAGAGGACGAAGGAGACCGCTGAGGTCTCAGAGAGTGACGAGTCGTAGCGAGAACGCTGCGCGCCGGGAGTACGTGCCGGCGCGGGGAACGGACGGGAACGGTCGATGCGGATCCGCGCGAACCCGAACAGGATGCAGCTTCTCAGGCTGAGGCGTCGCCTCACGCTGGCGAAGCGCGGGCACAAGCTCCTGAAGGACAAGCAGGAGGAGCTGATGCGCCGCTTCCTGGGTATGGTCCACGAGGCGCGCGACCTTCGGGCGGAGGTCGAAGAGGCGCTCGCCGAGGCCTACCGCACGTTCGTGTCGGCCAGGCTCGAGATGGACGGGAGCTCGCTCGACATGGCGCTTGCGTTCTCGCGCCGCACGGTGTCGCTCCAGGCCGAGCGCGAACAGGTCATGAACCTGAAGGTCCCGCGCTTCTCCGTCGAGTTCCCGGAGGAGGGCGAGTTCGGCTACGGACTGACCGACACGACGCCCGAGCTCGACCGCGCGATGGCGCTCTACGCCGAGCTTCTCCCGAAGCTCATGAAGGTGGCGGAGATGGAGAAGGCCATCCAGCTTCTGGCCGCCGAGCTCGAGAAGACACGCCGCCGTGTCAACGCCCTCGAGCA
Source organism: Candidatus Effluviviaceae Genus V sp. (assembly GCA_014728125.1). Lineage (NCBI taxonomy): Bacteria > Candidatus Effluviviacota > Candidatus Effluviviaceae > Candidatus Effluviviaceae Genus V sp. The sequence continues at coordinate 81 of WJMD01000066.1, read as the reverse complement.
CATCCTCGTCCCGAGCCTCGAGGAGACGATCCGGTTCATCTCGGATCGGCTGTCGGAGCTCGAGCGCGCGAACGCCACCCG
>WJMD01000065.1 GCA_014728125.1 Candidatus Effluviviaceae Genus V sp. | reverse complement strand
GACTGGCGAAGCTGCTCCTCCTTGATCGCCAGGTCGCGCTGGGCCTCCATGAGGTCGGTGATGTCGTAGCTCAGCGTGATGACGCCGATGGTCTCTCCGCTGCCGTCCCGGTAGGGAATCCGGTCGGTCTGGACCCATCTCCTGTCGGGGGCGAAGTCGAGCGTGCCGATGGCCGTGCGCCGGGGCCTTCCCGTCTCGATCACCTGCGTGTCGACTGCCCGCCCCTCCTCCGGAGCATCAGGTATGATCTCCGAGAGACGTCTCCTGGCCCACGCCTCCATCGGGACGCCCGCCAGATCGGCGACCGCCCTGTTGACTCTGAGATAGCGTCCCTCGGTGTCCTTGTAGGTGATGTAGGCCGGAACCGAATCGAGGATCGTCTCGAGCTCCTCACGCTGCTGCTCGAGGCGTTCTCCGAGCTCGATGCTCCTGACGGCGAAACCGATGTCCTCGGACACCTCGTTGAGGAGAGCCTCCTCCTCGTCGTCCAGCTGCGAAGATCCCGCTGTTGAGACGACAAGCTCGCCGAGGACCTCATCGGCGCAGGAGATCGGAAACGCGGCGAAGGAAAGCTCGTCCTCCTCGACGGCACGACCTTCCTTTTCCGCTGCAGCGACCGCCTTGTCCGCCAGGTTGATCTCGACGCGGTCGTAGCCGAGGCCCGCGACGAGTGTCTCGCACGCGCCCCGAGCGAGCTGCTCTCGATCGCCCTCACGTGTTATGAGCTGATTGACGTTCCGGACCGTCCGTACGCAGTCGTCGAGCCTTCGGGCCCGGGCGTTGGCCCGCTCCAGCGTGCGGACCATGCGGGAGGTGATGAAGCCGGCCATGAGGAAGGCCGAGAGAATGGTGAGGCGGCTGAAAAGCTCCCTGGGAGGGACGTTCAGGAAGAGGTGTTCCGGGTACGTCCGACCCGCATAGAAGTAGTAGTCGAGGGCCGCCTGCATGACCCACGCGAACATGCCCGCGAAGGCCGCGAGGATGATCGCCTGATGCTCGGTGCGTCGGCTCGAGAATCGGGACGGGCGCTGCGCCATGGTATTGCCCTCATGCCTGCTCGCCCGCGACACCGTGGTCGGCATCGGGCACGGCGACGCGGAAGGTCGCCGAGGCAGTCGCAGTCAGCCAGCAAAACGAAGCTCTCGACGCCATATCTAGCAAAGTGCGTGCCAGCGTAGAAAGCACCACCGTAACCGATGAACGAACGTCAGGCTGCTCGGCGGCTTGTCACGGAAGCGCTCAGCGCCTTGTCGACCGAATCTGATGACCGCGGGCACTGCAAACGCCGTGCGGGGAGCGCGTGCATTTGAACGGGCTGTGCATCAGCCACCATGCAGTTCGTCAGGTGCCTGTGCCACGCACCGGCCACCCCGGGCCCACGGCTGAAGGGCCCCGATTCCCCGGCCGTCGAACGGCGACCCTCTCTCCAGGAGCCGGCTCAGCAACGCGTTCGGCGCCATCGTGGCGGGCACGGAGCGCGAGACCCCGATCGATCTGAGAGGGGTCGCGGCGTGCTCACGTCTCGTGACGACGCTGGAGCTTCCCGATGGGTTCGAACCGATGGCCGTGCCGGAGAACTGCTCGTTCGCGTCGGGCGGGTGTTACTATCGAGCGAACTACCGTGTGGAAGGCGAAACTCCCACGGCTGAGCGTGAGATCGTGATCCCGGGCGAGTTCATTTCGCCGGAGCGCTACGTGGAGTTCAAGGCGTTCCTGGAGTCATCCCTTCAGGATCTCCAGGCGCCGGTGCTGTTGAGGTAGACCGTCCTGCACGGTCACCGTCTACCGGAAGATGGCCTTGATGCTGCCCCAGCTCACAGGCTCGACGGCGGTCCCGCACTCCGGGCAGCCCGCCTCGTAGGCGCCGATGAGCTCGGTGCACTCCGGGTTGTTCTCGGGCAGGCACGGTGAGTCGGCGCAGAGCCGGTAGTCGCCGGACTCGGGGTCGCAGAAGAGCGGGTCCTCGGACATGTTGCCGTTCACTGACCCCTGGCCCGCGATCGGGCCGACCCAGTCGCCGGACGGGTTGCCCCAGACGGTGGAGCACGAGAGATTGGCAACGCCGTCGCTCTCGTAGATCGGCTCTCCGCCGATGTTCTCGGAGATCGAGCAGTACTCGAATGTGATCGTCGGGTCGCCGCCGCTCGTGGAGTAGATCGTGATCGCAGGAGCGCCGCCAAAGCCCGTCATCTCGTTCCCAGTGAATGTGCAGCCGTGGATGGTGGTCGGGTCCGAGTTCCAGATCTCGAGCGCGCCGCCCCAGTTCGCCGTGTTGCCGGCGAAGAGGCAGTCGGTGAAGGTCATCGGTGAGTTATAGACGATGACGGCAGCCCCTCCCGTGCCGGTGTGGCCGACGAACGCGTTTCGCTCGAACGTGATGTCATTCGACTCATCGATGTCGAGCGCCGCCGCTTCGCGGTCCGTCGTGTTGGACTCGAACCCGCAGTCCGTCACAGAGATGTGGGGGAGCTCGTCGAGGCTCACCGCGCCGCTTCGGTCCTCCGCCCAGTTCCCGACGAAATCGCAACTGCTGATATCGGCGTGCGTGCCGGGATTGACGTAGACGGCACCTCCATCGCCGTCGTAGGCCTTGTTTCCCGTGAACGTGCAGCCCGTGAGCGCGAGCGAGCCGTCGGACCCGATGTCCAGCGCCCCGCCGTACCCGTCGAGTGCGTCGTTCCCGTCGAACACACAGTCGGTGAATGTCACGGTCGCCTCATCGCTCACGGCGACCGCGCCCCCGTCGAATTCCGCGTCGTTCTGGTCGAACGTGCAGTTCGTGAAGACCGCCGCGCCGTACTCGAGCCAGACCGCGCCGCCCGAGCCCTCTGCGTAGTTGCCGCTGAAGGTGCAGTTGTTGAACGTCTGCGTCTCCCTGGAGGCGTTCTCCAGGTAGAGCGCCCCGGCGATGTAGGTCGAGTAGTTGTCCGTGAAGGCGCACGACTCGAAGTCGACGCCTGATGTGTCACATCGGACGGCGCCCGCGAGGAACGCGCGACCGTTCGTGAAGGTGATGCCGCGGACGACCGAGCCGTCGGCGCCCATGATGTGCATGATCTGGTCGGTTCCCCCGCCGTCGATCGTCACCGAGTCGGGGTGGTCCGCAGCGCCGGCGATCGTGATGCCTTTCGTCACATTGAGGCTGTGCTCGTCGTATGTGCCGGACGCGATGAGCACGGTGTCGCCGGGAGAGGCCTCGCTGATGCCGGCGGAGATCGTTGGTTCGTCCTGCGGGACGCGGACGACGCCT
>WJMD01000064.1 GCA_014728125.1 Candidatus Effluviviaceae Genus V sp. | reverse complement strand
GGCGGCCTGGCCACCCCCGAGGGACAGGACTACGCAGAGGCCAGGGGTCAGTACCTCGTCCTTCACGGGACGGCGGACCAGGCCGTGACGATGGAGGAGTTCGCCGACCTCGCCCTCGAGCTTGAGGAGGCGGATGTCTCGCACGAGATGATCACCTACGGCGGCGCGCCGCACGCATTCACGGTCTTCGGTTCCGACCGCTACCTGGAGGATGCCGACAGGAAGTCGTGGAAGCGGTTCACGGCCTTCCTTGAGGACGTGCTACACTAGGATCACTCAGACCTCAGGACTCAGAACACGCGACGGACCGCAGTGGAAGCCGCGCCGCAGACCATCAGCATCCTCTTCCTTGCCGACACGCATCTCGGCTTCGACCAGCCGGTCCGTCCGAGGGTGCGGCGGAGGCGCCGGGGGCCCGATTTTCTCGCCAGCTTCAGGCGGGTCCTCACGCGCGCCGTCGACGCACGGGTCGACCTGGTCGTCCACGGAGGAGACCTCTTCTTCCGTTCCCGTGTGCCTGATGACATCGTGGACCTGGTCTACGGAGAGCTCCTCTCTTTCGCGGAGCACGGCATTCCGCTCGTCGTCGTCCCGGGGAATCACGAACGGTCACGTCTCCCCTCCTCGCTCTTCCTTCAGCATCCGGAAGTTCATGTCTTCGACAGGCCGAGGACATTTCTGCTCGACACCGCGGGCGTTCGGCTGGCGCTCGGGGGCTTCCCGAACGTTCGGCATGACGTCCGGAGACACTTCTCGCGTCTTCTCGATGAGACCGAACTCGCGGACGCTGCGGCCGACATCCGACTCCTGTGTGTGCACCAGACGATCGAGGGCGCAACAGTCGGGCCCTCCGGCCACGTGTTCCGCCGCGGCCGCGACGTCATCAGACAGCGCGACCTTCCCCGGTACTGCGATGCAGTCCTCGCGGGCCACATCCACCGGCATCAGGTGCTCGAGGTTCCGAACGGCGGCGGCGTGCTTCCGGTCATCTACCCGGGCGCGACCGAGCGAACGTCTTTCGCCGAGGCCAACGAAACGAAGGGCTGCTCGCTCATCACGTTCGAGCGCGCCAGCGGCCCGTGGGCGCTCGCGCGGCACCGATTCGTCCCGCTTCCGACGAGACCGATGGTGACGATCGATGTGCCACCCGACCTCTCACCATCGGGTCTCCACGGGTTCCTGGCGAGGGTGGCACGTGAGACGCCGCCCGACGCCATCGTCAGGTTCCGGCGCACTGACGCTGCGTCGCACACATCGTCCGGACTCTTCACCACTGAGCAGATGGCCGCGCACCTGCCGCAGACGATGAACGTCCAGTTCGCTGCGGGGTTCTTCGATCGAGGACGAAGAAGGGCGACGCCATGAGCGCGCGCTTACGACGCGAGCTGGCATGCGAGATCCGCGAGCACGTCCCATGCGCTCCAGGAGCCTACGCGTTCATGGACGGAAACGGACAGCTCCTCTACGTCGGCAAGTCCGTCAACCTGAGACGCAGGATGTCGAGCTACCTCAGGGAGAACATCGGCTCGCTCGAACTTCATCTGGGGCGCCTCGTGACCGGTATTCGGAGTTTCGCATGGTGGAGGACGCGGTCAGGGCTCCTGGCGCTGCTCCTCGAAGACGCCCTCATCAAGGAGTGCGATCCTCCCTTGAACACGCGTCTCCGGGAGACCGAGGAGAACAGGTACCTTGAGATCACGAACGGGCCGTTCCCGTCGTGCCTCGTCGTCGAGCATGAGGAGGACTTCGGGGACCGCGACGTCTACGGACCGTTTCGCGACAGGTTTTTCGCCGAGAGACTCCGGGACGCGCTCGGCCGGGCACTCGGCATCCGCAGCTGCAGCGAGCGGGACCCGAGCCGGCGGTGTCTCGCGTACGACATTGGGCGCTGCACGGGACCGTGCCGCGGCGCCGTGACGCCGGCCGCCTACGCATGCGTCGCGCAGGAGGTCCGTTCCTTTCTGCTCGGGGAGTCCGAGCGCATCGTTGAGGAACTGGAGTCGCTCCGCGACGGCGCGGCGACGGCCCGACGCTACGAGGATGCCGCCGTGCTCCGCGACACCACCGAGATGTGCCGGCGGTTCGTCGACCGTCGCCAGTTCGAGAGGAGGTTCCTCTCAATCGGTTGCCGGTTCGACGACGAAGATGGACTGGAGTATGCCTTTGAGCAAGGATGCCTGCTCGAGCCGGACAAGGTCATCGTTGAGGAAGGCGTGGGTCGAACCACGAACCGCGCTCCGTCGAGCTTCGACCCGCGGAACGCAGGACTCGGGGCCTCCCGCTTCCTTCGCTGTCCGCCCGGCGATCCCCGGACCCTGCTCGACAGGACGGCCGTTGTGTGGAGCTGGTGTCGCGGACAGGGCATCCGCCCCACCTGGTCTCAAGAAGCAGCGAGCCCATCCTGCGAAGGACGGGCTCGCGCTGCGTGACCTGAGTCGTGACAGAGCAGGCGAAGAGCATTCCTACGCCTCTCCCGGCTTCCACACCTCCCAGACACGACCGACGAGTTCGGGACCGGGCTTGAGCGTCTTCTTGCCCGGTTCCCAGCCGGACGGGGTGGCCTCGCCGGTCTCCCGGACGTGCTGGAACGCCTTGACCTGACGGATGGTCTCGCTGATGTTCCTGCCGACCGAAGGCGTCAGTACCTCCATCGCCTGGATGACGCCGTCCGGGTCGATGATGAAGCGGCCGCGGATGTTGACGCCCGCCGCCTCCTCGTAGACGCCGTAGACGGAGCCGATCCGACCTCCCGCGTCCGAGAGCATCGGGAAGGGGATGCCGCCCTCGACCATTTTGGAGAGCTCGACCTCGTTCCAGATCTTGTGGGTGAACCGGCTGTCGACGCTCATCGAGAGAACCTCACAGCCGAGCTTCTTGAGCTGGGGATATGCGTCGGCAACTGCCGACAGCTCGGTAGGTCAGACGAATGTGAAGTCACCGGGGTAGAAGCACAGAAGCACCCACTTCTTGCGGTAATCAGAGAGCTTGACGTTCTTGAACCCCTCACCCGCGATGTACGCCGACGCCTCGAAGTCGGGCGCCTCCTTCCCTACGCGTGCCATCATCATGTTCGTTCCTCCCTGTGGCCTCGAGCCGCTCTCCTTCTCGACCGGCTCCGGGTTCGACGGCCCGGCGGCGGCCTGAACGCACGAGTCCTTCTTCTTCGCCATCGAGCGCTCTCCTTCCCTTTTTGTGGCGGGCCGCGCACCACCGGTGGTCGTCCCGCCGACCATCGTCATCCCCCTACGTCGCGCTCTCTCCTCCCGATGATCCCCCTGGGACATCGCCCTCGTTCAATCGTCCTGAGGGACACGAGATGGATGGTCACCCCCACAGCCACCACCAGGAGGAGAGCCCGGACGATCCAGCTCTCCGTGAAGAACACGGCGCTCGCGCCGATGAAGATCCAGAGCATCGAGAGGCTGGTGACCTTCGTCACCATCGTCGTCGCGCGGTGCTCCATGTAGTTTCGGACGTAGCTCCCGACGAACCGGTTCGTCGTCAGCCAGGTGTAGAACCGCTGCGAGCTCCGGATGAAGCACGCCGCAGCCAGAAGGAGAAACGGCGTGGTCGGCAGGAGCGGGACGAAGACGCCCGCGAAGCCGAGGCCGACGCAGACGACGCCCACGGCAACAAGCAGACGTCTCACGAGCGGGTGACTGGCGGACCGGACGGTACTCACACATGCTCCCTGAGACAGGGTTCCTTCGTCGGTATCAATGTAGCACCTTCCAGCGGGAACGTCACCAGCGGACATTGCGTCCTGTCGTGCCATCTGAACCAGTAGGAGCCGCATCTCGCGGGTTCTACGACACCTCCGGTCGCCTGGTGAGAACACTGGTGCACGGCTACGAGATGGTCGACACGAAATCGACCACCTGAGGCGGAACGAACGACCACGGCGAGGCTCTGGCCAGCGGCATCTACTTCTACCGGACGACCGGGCCCAGGTTCGCACAGACCATCAGCGTGATACTACCGGATGAGGACCATCTTCCGTCGCGCCTCATGCTCCCCTGACGTCGCGGAGCAGAAGTACACGCCTGTGGCGACCCTGTTGCCGCCGGCGTCGCGACCGTCCCACGTCACCGGATGCCGTCCCGCATCGAACTCGCCGTCGGCCAGAACGGCCACCTCCCTGCCGCTGACGTCGTAGACGCGCACCGTGACCCGGCACGGCACGGTGAGCGCGAAGCTCATAACGGTCGTACCCCTGAACGGGTTCGGCGCGTTCCTGCTGAAGCTCAGCCGCGGCGCGTGCTGTTCACCGACACCCACGGCCGCATACATGGCCTCGGCAAACTCCGGATGGTCGATGAACGGGTTCCGGTTGCCCTGCATCGTGTACACGGTCCCGTTCCGCTCGAGCTCCTTGCGGCTCACGGGATCCTCCTCGTGCCACTCGAGCAGCATGTCGACGGCCCACGGGAGGATGTCGGCCCCGTCGGTCATCGGGCTGGTCGACCAGGCCGCATCCTCCGTGTAGTAGCGGGTCGTGACGTAGAAGTAGGTGCGGGCGAAGTCCCCCTTGTATGCATCGATCGGCTCGAACGCGACGCCGGAGTAGCCGGGGTAGGTGCAGTTGCCCCGCTTGCAGCCGTTCAGCGAAGTCCACATCGGTGCGTCGACCTCGCCGTAGGGGTCCGATCCCCGCTGGTTGTTCACGTAGTTGTCCGTCGGATAGATCGTGAAGAGGTCCGAATACTTCGGCAGGAGCTCGCCTCCCGACCAGCTCGACGGCCAGGCGTGCTCGCGATTGTAGCCGGTGCCCTCGACGCCCCCGACACCCCCCTGGTCGACGCCGAACGTGTATTCGTACGGCGGCGTCCCTCCGGGAACGTCTGAGTACATGTCCCACACCTTGCCGTTGGGCTTGTCGTCGGTCGTGTAGAACGACTCCCACGAGGACGCATAGCTGAGCACGGTGTGGTCGTCGATGATCGTGTGGAGGGCGGCCCTGAGGTCGTCGCCGACAAGCCCCCAGGCCGCGTCGTAGTAGCCGGGTGGAATGGTCACGTCGACGAAGTCGAACGCGTAGCTCACGCTGTCCATCGCGTTCGCGTAGAGGTCCTCGACGCCGTCCACGACCAGAGGGTACTCGCCGGGCGACATCGAGGAGACGGTCAGCACGGTCTGGTCCGGCTGCACTGATGAACGCAGCGCGGAGAGGACCGTCAGCCCCTCGATGGCGTAGTTCGACGGCGTCTCGCATGTCTCCTCGTCGACAGGCTCGGAGAACGTGATGGTGACGGTCGTGTCGGTCCCGGCATAGACCTGGTAGATGGACGGCGCGACGACGTCCCCGGCCCACACGACGTCGGCGGCGTCCCGCGGTTCGAGCATCAGGCGGCCGTCACCACAGATGACGGGCCCGGTCACGTCGTACGCGGTGCCGAGCGACGGGACGAAGCCGTATCCGAGGTCGCCGACACCGACACTTCCACTGCCGTCGTCGACCTCCCACGCCCCGTATCCGATATCCGCATCCGTGCAGACCGCGTCCTCGACGGTCACGAGCACGCCTTCGTAGTCCTCGGTCGATGCAGTGGCGCTCGTGATGGGGGTCGGTGTCGGAACGCCCACTCCCGCGATCAGGACCTCCACCGAAGCGTCCTCGATGAGCGTCGTCCCCGCGTCGAAAACGCTCCCGTTCTCCGTGACCATGCCACGGACGCTCACTGAGTCGCCCTCGGAGGGCGCCGAAGCCGCCTGCGCCCAGACGCCGGACCTCACGCCCGTCCCGTCCTGCACGCTGAAGTAGGTCCCGTAGCTTCCGGTCACAACGCCATGGGTGACGACGGCGTAGCCTTCGTACGGAGAGCTCGCTCCGGTGCCCTGTACATCGGTGACCGTGACGACGTACGGAAGCGAGTAGCTCTCGGCGTCGGTCACCGTCGTTCCCGGCAGGACGTTCACGGCGTGAATACTGAAGTAGACGGTGGTGCCGGCCGGCTGGCCCGGAACCGGCGTGTCGGTCGCGTACGTGTCGCCCGTGTCGAGCGACATGGCGATCTCGTTGGGCAGCGAGAATTGCGATGTCCCCCAGAAGAGCGACACCGTTGCGATGGCCACGGTGTCCGTGACGTCCGCGAAGACGTCGACGGCCTCTCCCGCAAGCGGCGCCGCCGGGTCGGTGACGATGTTCGCAACTGAGGGCCCCGGCGTAGGCGGGGCGGCATCGTGTGTGCCCGGTGTTCCGTCCGTCGGGTACTCTACGGAGAACGCAGTCCACTCAGACGGATCGTATGTGGTCGACGGCATGACGACCCCGTACTTCCTCACGTAGTCGTCGTTCTCGAAAGCAGTACCTTCCACGACCGCGTAGTCGATGACGATGTCGCTCGCGTTCAGGAGCTTCGCCCCGTCACCCACCTTCCCGTTCCAAAGGCTGTTGTTGCTCGACCAGGCCTCGTCGGCGAAGTCCACGTCGAACGGGACGACGGTCGTATGGTCGCCGGCCACGAGGGCGTCCTCCGCCTGGATCGTCCCGGAGAGCTCCCACGTGAAGATGTCGCCTCCGTTGCCGACGGCAACGAGCGACCAGCCGGAGAGGTCCACGGCGTCGGGACCGGTGTTGTAGATCTCAATGAACCGGTCGGTCAGGTAGTTGAGATGCGGGTCGCACATCTCGGAGATGAGCACGCTCGAGACGGCCGTCGCCGGCAGAAGCGCCAGCGCGATCATCACGGCGGTTGTGAGCAAGGGTCTCGTTCTCATGGTCTCCCCCGGGATGTCCTGCGGAGCGGCACGAACCTGACCCAACCGGACCATCTGCCCATCACCGGCCAGGATCCCGCCTCGTTGTTCCCGTTCTTGACTACCAGCATATCAGATGAAGAGAGGCGGGGGAATCCCCGCCTCTCCGGCAGCTTCGAAGCTCCCACGATGCGCTCTCACTCCAGGGCCTATCTCACCAGCACCATCCTGCTCTTCGCAGTACCGGCGGCCGTCTCGACGCGGTAGTAGTAGACCCCCGACGCGACAGGGACCCCGCGAGCATCACGCCCATCCCAGCGAACGGCGTTCTGCCCGGCCGAAGCGCTTCCGCGGAAGCCGCGCACGCGCCGCCCTGCCACGTCGTACACCACGAGCTCGTACTCGCCTGCCGTCGGCATCGCGAAGGCGATCTC
>WJMD01000063.1 GCA_014728125.1 Candidatus Effluviviaceae Genus V sp. | reverse complement strand
TCCGCATCGACCAGGATGATACGGGCCCCGACGGCGAGACGCTCTACGAGATCGTCCGCTGGGAGGACCTGGCCGCCAGTTCAGGGCGCACTGAGGAAACCACGTGGGGCACGCTCAAGGCCATGTACCGCTGAGTGGAGGGACCGTGAGACGAAGAACGTGCACGCTCCTGGCCGCCCTGGCCGCGGCCGCTCTCCTTGCCGGCTGCAGCAGCACATCCACGGGCCCCGGTGAGGCTGAGGGCGAGCAGGAGAGAACGTCCCCCGGGCTGGTCGTGCAGCAGCTCGCGACGGCCTACGAGGACATGGACTTCGAGCGGTTCGCCGACTGCCTCGCGGACAGCTTTGCATTTCATCTCTCGGCCTCGGCTTGTGACGACGACTCCATCATTCCGGACGCTTGGTCTCGGAGCATGGAGGATACGGTCCACCGCAGGATGTTCCGCGGCTTCGAGTTCGACCAGGGCGATACCGTTCTTCAGATGCGCGTCACGCTGGTGATGATCGACTCGACCTATTCCGCCGGCGACGACACGCTGAACACCGGGGACGACCGCTGGGTCCTCAGCATGAGCGCCGATGTCATGGCGTTCTGCACAAACGACCTTCAGTACTGGGCCGACTGCGACCAGCGCTTCACGCTGGCCATCGACCCCGGCGAGACAGGGACGGAAGGCGAGCCCCTCTACGAGATCATCGAGTGGGAGGACATCGACCCCTGGAAACACGGAGACGACAACGGGACCGTCTGTGGCGGCTCCGCCGGAAGCCATGTTCTGCCTCATGAGGGCAGGAAAGGAGTCCGGGTCGAGAACGCCAGCTGGAGCCACCTCAAACTTCTCTTTGCTGACCTGTAGCAGAGGATTCAACGAGTGATGCGAGGCCGGCGCGTGCGCCGGCCTCGTTCTTCGTGTATGATGGTCGCCACGGGATGCGGCGTCGACAGGACGGGAGGTTGCGATGCGAAGAGCTCCACTCCGGTTGGCGGCTCTCATCGTCGGGCTGGCCCTCGCAGCGGGGTGCTCGAGCTCGTCGACGGGACCGGGAGAAGACGACGACTACCCAAGCCGGGGGACGCCCGAGGGCGTCCTGGCGAAGCTCGTCATGGCTTACGAGGCGGAGGACGCCGACGCATTCGTCGACTGCCTCTCGGAGAGCTTCGTCTTCTTCCTCAACGAGGACGAGTGCATCGGGAACCCGGACCTCCCGAACTCATGGGACCGCGCCACGGAGGAGCAGATCCACCGCGCGATGTTCGGCGACGCCGCGGGCGTCGACTCCGTCGACCTGTCGCTCACGACCTTCGGGACGCCCGGCGAGATCCCGGGGCCGGAGCCGGGCGACCCCTCGGGCTGGCAGTACGACGAGGACGTTGAGCTCCTCGTGCACGTCTCCGGCGGGACGACGGCCGTCTACACGACGACCGTCGGGGCTCGATTCTCGCTCCAGGTCGACCCCGTCGCGCTCGTCGCGACCGGCGACACGCTGTGGGAGATCCGGCAGTGGGAGGACGTCGACCCGTTCATGCCGCCGGCCGGCCGTCTGTCGATCTCCTGGGGCAGTCTGAAGAACATCTTCCGCGAACAGGACTGACGGAGGCATCAGCAGTGCGTTCCCACTCGACGATCAACCCGTACGTGAGGGTCATCCTCTTCGTCGTCGGCTACTTCGCCGTGGCGATCGCGCTCTCGGTCGCCGTCGCCATCGGTGCGGGGCTTTTGATCGGGCTCGGCGTCATCCCGGAACCGGACATCCAGATGACGTCCCCGACGATGTCGATCGACGAGATCCTCGAGATGATCGCGCCGTGGCTCCTGCCGATCGCGATCGGTACGGGGCTCTTCAGCATCCTCTACACGTGGCTCTTCCTCCGGGTCTTCGACAAGCGGCCGCTCACGGACCTCGGGATCTCGTGGCGACCGGGCGCGGGCGCCGACTTCGCGAGGGGGTGCGCGCTCGCCTTCGTCATCCTCACGATCATCTTCGTGTTCTCGTGGACGACGGGCGGCATCAGGGTGGAGGGGTTCGCGCGACCCGCGCCGGACGGGACGCCGGTCGCGGCGTATCTGCTGGGTGCTGTCGTGGCGTTTCTCGCCGTCGGCCTCTACGAGGAGCTGATGTTCCGGGGATACGTGCTGCAGGCGATCGAGGACCGCGGCAGCAAGGTGGCCGCGATCATCATCTCGAGTCTCGTCTTCGCTCTGCTCCACTCGGCCAACCCGGGCGCCGATCCCATGGGGATACTCAACACGGCGCTCATCGGCGCCCTGCTCGCCGCGGTCTACCTGAGGACCCGGACGCTCTGGATGCCGATCGGCTTTCACTTCGCGTGGAACTTCCTGCTGGGCTACGTCTACTCACTGCCGGTGAGCGGGCTGCCGATCCACGGGATGCTCGAGATCACGGAGCTCGAGTCCGAGTCGCGCCTGACCGGCGGATCCTACGGTCCCGAGGCGGGGCTTCTTACGACCGTCGCCATCGGTGTATGGGCGGCGTGGCTTATCTGGCGCCACACGAAGCGACGCGCCCCCCGCGACGAGCGGGAGGCGCGCTGACGATCTCCAAGGGCCCCCTCGACGGCGCTTCCGCGCCGTCGGTGAGCCGTCCTATTCGACGAGCTCCACGATTCCCGCGCAGTCGATCATACCGGCGAGCGTCCGCACGTGGTCCTCATCGGCGTAACCATCGCCCTCGACCGCGATCAGGGTCGACCGCCCGGCGAGGATGTTGATCGATGCCTCATCGTTCTCCTCGCTGAACTCCTCGATCGCATCGTTCCCGCAGATCTCCGACTTCTTCATCTCCCCGCCCGACATGGCGGCCATCATCGGGTTCGACACGAACGCCTGAAGCGCCCCGATGAGCGGCGAGTTGGCCGCGATCGAGACCTCGATCGACGAGCCGCCCGGCGGGTAGTAGGTCCGCGACACCATCAGGTTCGCGAAGAAGCCCATTCCGAAGGCGCTCGCGTCCATGCCCTCGGGATCGTCCACCGTCCACCCCGAGGGTGCCTCCGGCAGCTGAGCCTGGATGAGTTCGATGAGGATCCTGTGAACCCCGACGAGCGCATTCTGGAGTTCGGTGCTCGCGTCCTTGTAGTTCTCGGCGGCGTACGCCTCCTCCGCCTTCGCGATGGCCTCCGTCACCTCGTCCGCCTCGGCCGCCGCGTTCAACGACAGAAGCGCGACGAGGACGGTGACAACGATACTGAAACGCCGCATGGTCCCTCCTCCCTCGACCCTGTCCCGCTATCCCTCGCGCAGGACGCCGACATGTACCGTGCGTGTTCTCGGTCCGTCGAACTCGCAGAAAAAGACGCCCTGCCACGTGCCGAGGACGAGGTCGCCGTCTTCGACGAGAAGCGTCTCGGAACACCCGACGATGCTCGACTTGATGTGTCCGTCAGAGTTCCCCTCGGCGTGGCGGTAGGGGCCGGAGTGCGGCACGATGCGTGAGAGAGCGGCGTCGATGTCGGCGGCGACATCGGGGTCGGCGCTCTCGTTGATCGTGACCGCCGCGGTGGTGTGCGGAACGTAGACGAGCACCGCGCCGTTCGTGACACCGAGCTCGCGCACGGCCTCGCGCACCTCGGTCGTCACGTTGACGAACGAGGTCCTCCCCGGCGTTCGCACGCTGAACGTCGCAGCCATCGCTCCTCCCTGGTGGATTCCCTCGGAGAAATGTGGACCGAGGAATCGTATATCCGGCGGGTGAGGCGCGTCAAGAGCCCCAGGAGACCGTTGACTGCGGCGGCCGGGCGGGACATTATATAGCGTGATCTTGAGCTCCAGCGCGGCGGGGCCCAGGGTGTTGCCACTGTCGGAGGGCTGAGGGACCGGCCGGGCCGGACTCGAGGCAGGTGAAGGGAGATATCAAGATGCTCATACTCGTTGCGATCATCGTTGTCGTCGTCGGCTTCCTGATCATGACATACAACCGCCTCGTCGTTCTCAGGAACCGCATCGAGAACGCGTGGTCCCAGATCGACGTCCAGCTCAAGCGGCGCGCTGACCTGATCCCGAACCTCGTCGAGACGGTCAAGGGCTACGCCGCTCATGAGAAGGAAGTCTTCCAACGCGTCACGGAGGCCCGCTCGGCGCTCATGCACGCCGAGGGCGTCCGAGACCAGGCCGAGGCGAACAACATGCTGACCGGCGCGCTGAAGTCGCTCTTCGCCGTCGCGGAGAACTACCCCGAGCTCAAGGCGAACCAGAACTTCATGATGCTGCAGGAGGAGCTCTCGGGGACGGAGAGCAAGATCGCCTACGCCAGGCAGTTCTACAACGATTCGGTGCTGACGTACGACAACATGAGAGAGAAGTTCCCCTCCAACATCGTCGCGAACATGTTCGGTTTCGCCGAGCGGGAGTACTTCGCCGTGGAGGAGAGCGAGCGAGGTCCCGTCAGCGTCGACTTCTCGTCCTAGATCGACCGTGCGACTGACGCCGTCCCGGTCGACCGAACGACCGCCGGGCCGGGACTCGAAGCAGAGCGGACGTCAGACTCGGAGGCAACCATGCTCCTCGCAGTCAGGATCATTCTCGCGATCGTCTACTTCCTCGCCGGCCTGGCGCTCTTCTGGGGGCGCAGGCGGCTCGTCGAGGAGGGCCGTCCACCAAACCTCGTCGTCCCGGCCGTTCTCCTGCTGCTGGCCGGACTCACGACGCTCATCCGGTAGGTCGCCCGGGACACGCAACACGATGCCTGGAATCCAGCGATGTGGGATCAGATATCGAGCAACAGGATCCGGTCGGGGATCATCGTCGCGGTCTTCGTCGCGTTCGTGGTCTTTCTCGGCTGGATCTTCGGACGGACGACCGTCTGGGGACACTGGGGCACGGCGCTCGCCGCGGTCATCGCCGGCGCCGCCGCCATCGGCAGCTACTACCACAGCGACAAGCTGGTCCTCGCCATCAGCAAGGCCCGTCCCGCTGAGAAGTCCGAGTTCCCCTTCCTCTACAACACGGTCGAGGGACTGGCCATCGCGGCCGGTCTCCCGATGCCGCGCGTGTACGTCATCGAGGACGACGCGCCGAACGCGTTCGCGACCGGGCGCGATCCGGAGCACGCTGTCATCGCCGTGACCACCGGGCTTCTCGAGAAGCTGAACAGGGTAGAGCTCGAGGGCGTCATCGCGCACGAGATGTCGCACGTCGCCGACTACGACACGCTGCTCATGACGATCACCGCCGTGCTGGTCGGAGTCGTCGCCCTCGTGAGCGACTGGATGCTCCGGAGCTTCATCTTCGGAGGGAGACGGCGCAGGAACACGGGCGGGCAGGCGGGCGCGATCATCATGCTCGTCGCCGTCGTTCTGGCGATCCTCTCCCCGATCATCGCGCAGCTCATGCGGCTCGCGCTGTCGAGGCGCCGCGAGTTCCTCGCCGACGCCAACGGCGCCAGGCTGACCCGGTACCCGGAGGGCCTGGCCAGCGCGCTCGAGAAGATCGCCCTCGACCCGAAGCCGCTCGAGGCCGCGAACAAGGCGACGGCGCACCTCTACATCGTCAACCCGCTCCGCGAGCACAAGAACGCGCTCAACAACCTCTTCTCGACCCATCCGCCACCGCAGAAGCGGATCGAGCTGCTGCGGTCGATGTAGCGGGAAGGTCCTGTGACGCGGCGTGCAGCCCGCGAACGTCTCCCGGCACGGGAGCGCGAGGCGGGAGATACGAAGAGGAACGGGGGAGTTCCCTGCGTGGGAACTCCCCCGTTTGTTTGCCTGTATGTCGGGTCGTCTCCGTCTACCGGTAGAGCGACTTGATGGTGCCCCAGCTGTGGGCCTCGACGGGCGACCACATGTTGCAGTCGGGCAGCGGGCCTGTGTAGTCACACTCGATGCAGTAGTCGCCGGCCCGGATGAGAATGGCCCCGTAGTAGTCGTAGACGGGAAGCGGCGCACCGTACGACACGAACTGGAACTCGCCGGTGTCGGCGGTCAGGGGTTCGCAGTCGGGCGTGTCGCCGTCGTTGAGCCACGCGATGTGGATCATGGGCACCCAGCAGTCGGGATCCTCGAGCGCGATCCTGCCGACCCAGTTGATCTCCTCACACGGCGCTCCGGTCACATCGAGGCAGCCCTCGGCCGCCAACGACGTTCCGAGCCCCGGCTGGACGTACTTGGCCTGGATCGGGATGTCCGGATCGTAGTACTCGCAGTCAACGAGGTTCTCGAGCGTGAGGACGACCCGCTCCGGCACCACCACCCCGGCGAAATCCCACTCGAGCGTGATCGTGTAGGTGAACGACCCGTTGTCGTTCTCAACCGCCACTCCCGTCGCGCCGCAGGCCGTCGCCGCCTGAAGCGGTCCGACCATGCATGCGCCAAGCAGGATGGCTGTGATTCCTGTGACAAGCACTTTCATCGTCTTCACGCGGTACCGTCCCTTCATGCCTTGTCCGGATATGTGATAGCTGATTGTACTGTCCCTTTCTACTCCAATGCTAGCACAATCGCCCCGGTACGTCAAGGGTTAGTCCGAAGCGCATGGCCGGGAACGGTTCATATGCCAGATGTGTGCCACAGCAAGGGCATCTCCAGGGCGTCCTCCCCGGACGCCGCACGACGGTCCTGGTCTGTCCTGGGGAGTCAGGCGGACGCTCGGCCGTCCGACAGCCGCTTCAGGAGTTTCGCCGGTGTGAGCGTGTTCAGGACGTCCCCGGACTCGACCCAGCCCCGACGGGCGGTCGCGACACCGAGTTCGATCGACCAGAGCTGGTCCGTGTTGTGTGCATCCGTGTTGATGACGAGGGACGCGCCCATCTGCACGGCCCGCCGCGCGTTGACGTCGTTGAGGTCCAGACGCTCGTGATGCGCGTTGATCTCGAGCGCCGTTCCTGTCTCGGCCGCGGCGGCCATCACGCGTTCGAGGTCGACGGCGTACGGCTCACGGTGCTCGAGCAGCCTGCCGGTCGGGTGCGCGATGATGTCGACGTGGGGGTTCCCGCACGCCGCCACCATCCGCTTCGTGATCCTGTCCTCGGGTTGCCGGAAGCCGCTGTGGATCGAAGCGACCACGACGTCGAGGCGCGCGAGTTCCTCGTCCGGGAAGTCGATCGTCCCGTCGGAGAGGATGTCGACCTCGGTGCCGGCGAGCACCCTGATCCCCTTGACGGAGCGGTTGACCCTCTCGATCTCCTTCCTCTGCTTCCGGAGGCGCTCGACCGACAGCCCGTTCGCCACGCCCAGCGAATGGCTGTGGTCCGTGATGGCCACGTAGGAGTACCCGCGTGACTTCGCCGCCCGGGCGACCGTCTCGATGCCGGCGAGTCCGTCGCTCCAGTCGGAGTGAACGTGGAGGTCGCCCCGAAGGACGTCGACTGTCAGGAGGTCGGGAAGCTCCCCCTCCGCCGCGGCCTCGATCTCGCCGCGGTCCTCCCTGAGCTCCGGCGGGATGTACGCGAGTCCCAGCTTGTGGTAGACGGCCTCCTCCGTGCGGCCTGCCAGCTTCCGGCCGCCCTTCGTGAGGCCGTACTCATTCAGTCTGGCGCCGCGCTCCTGCGCGAGACCTCTCAGATGCACGTTGTGGTCCCTGGAACCCGTGAAGTAGAGAAGCGCCGCACCGTAGGACGCCGGCTCGACGACGCGGAGGTCGACCTGCAGCGCTCCCTCGACGCGCGCGCTCGCCTTCGTCTCACCGGAGGCGAGAACCTCCTCGACGCAGGAGAGCTCCGTGAACGCTTCGATGACCTCCCCGGGGCGGTTGCTCGCCGCCAGCACATCGATGTCGCCGATCGTCTCCCGTCTCCGCCGGACCGACCCCGCCAGGTCCGCCGCGAGCACGGCGTCGTGCCCTCGAAGATCCGTGAGTATGGCCTCGGCCGTGGGGAGGATCGAACCGAGGGTCGACCTTCCCGAACGCGACGCATAGGCCCTGAGGCCCGCGGCGATGTTCTCGGCCTTCTTCGCGCCCATGCCGGGCAGAGTTGGAATCGAGCCGCGCCTGAGCTCCCGGCGCAGTCCCTTGACCGAACGGACGTCGAGCTCGCGCCAGAGGAGGCCGATCGTCTTGGGGCCGAGACCGGGGATCGCGAGAAGCTCGAGCAGCCCCTCGGGCACGCCCTTCATCTCTTGATCGTACGCGGAGACCGCTCCCGTCTCGAGATACTCCTCGATCTTGGCCGCCGTCCCCTTCCCGACGCCCGCGAGCTCCGTCAGCCGTCCCTCCTCGGCGACGGCCGCGATGTCCTCCGGGAGGTCGCTCAGGACGCGGGCGGCGCGCCGGTAGGCATTCACGCGGAAGGGCTCGCCCCCCTTGATCTCGATGACGTCGGCCAGATGCTCGAAGATGCCGGCGATCTCCAGGTTCTTCACGACATGCCCCCGCTACCCCTTCACCACACCGATGGGCTTGAGCCGGGCGACCTTGACGGCCAGCCCCGCCCGCTCGACGACGTCGACGACGTCGGCGACGTCCTTGTAGGCGTGCGGCATCTCCTCCGCGAGCGTGCGCTTCCCCGTCGCGCGGACCGTCACGCCCATCCGTGCCAGCTCCTCCTCGAGATTCCGGCCCGAGGTCTTTCTCGCTTTCGAACGTGAGAGCACGCGCCCCGCGCCGTGACAGGTGCTCCCGAACGTCTCTCTGTACGCGGTCTCGGTACCGGCGCAGACGAACGAATGGCGACCCATGTCCCCGGGGATCAGCACGGGTTGACCGATGTCGCGGAACGCGCTCGGAACGGCGTCGTGACCAGGCGGGAACGCCCGCGTCGCGCCCTTCCTGTGCACGCAGAGTGTGCGCTTCTCACCGTCGACGACGTGCCGTTCGAGCTTCGCGATGTTGTGACATACGTCGTAGAGCAGGGTGAGACCCAGGTCCTCGGGAGACGCTCCCATCTCGGATGCCACGGCGCGCATGGCCAGCACCATCATCACCTGGCGATTGGCCCACGCGTAGTTCGCGGCGCACGCCATCGCGCTGAGATACCGGCCGCCCTCGGGCGACTCGACCGGCGCGCAGGCGAGCTGCCGGTCCGGCAGTTCGATGCCGTACTGCGAGACCGCCCGCTGCATGACCTCCAGCGAGTCGTCGCAGACCTGATACCCGAACCCGCGTGACCCGGAGTGCACCATGAGCGTCACGCTGTCGGGCTCGAGACCGAAGCGCTGTGCCGCGGACTGCTCGTAGATCTCGTCGACAACGCCGATCTCAAGGAAGTGGTTCCCAGACCCCAGCGTGCCGACCTGGTCGAGGCCGCGCTTCACCGCCCGGTCGCTGAGCGTCGAGGGATCGGCGCCGGGGAGTCGCCCCCGCTCCTCCGTGCGCTCGAGGTCCTGCTCCGTTCCGTAGCCGCGCGCCACGGCCCACGCGGCTCCCTCGGCGGCGACGCGCTCGAGCTCCCGCCGGGAGAGCTTCCCGATGGCGCCGCTCGACCCGACGCCAGAAGGCACATCCCGGAACAGCCTGTCGACCAGCTCGCCGATGCGCTCCCTGACCTCCGGCGCGTGCATCGTCGAGGTCACAAGTCGGACGCCGCAGTTGATGTCGTACCCGACGCCCCCCGGTGAGACGACGCCGCCCTCTGCCGGGTCGGTCGCTGCGACGCCGCCGATCGGAAAGCCGTAGCCCCAGTGAATGTCGGGCATGGCCATCGACCGGCCGACGATGCCGGGCAGATGCGCGACGTTCGCGACCTGCTGCGGGCTCCGCTCGGTGCGGATGTGGCGCATGAGGCGTTCGTCCGCGTAGATGAGCCCGGGTACCCGCATCCGACCGGTGCGTGGGATCTCCCACGAGGAGTCGTCACGTTGTCTGAGGCCCACATCTGAAGACGTCACGTCTCCCCCTCTCACGTGTTGGCCCTGGGCGGCCGCTAGGTATCGAAGATGATGCGGACCCTCCACCGTCCCCCGCGTTCGCTGAGTTCGAGATCGTGATATGTGGCGGCCTTGATCTCGGACCGGAGGGTGTGACGTGCGGGGTCGATCGGCTCGCCGGTCACGGAGGCGGCGATCTCCCGCGCACCGAGGCTCGTGACCGTGACCGCACCGACAGCGAAGCGGTCGGCCTCGTAGAGGTAGAGAAGCTCCGTCAACCAGCGAATCAGCAGGTTCTCCCGGTCACCCGTCGTCCCGGTCGCGCGGATGGTGCGGACCTCGCGCGGACGCACGCCGTCGAGTTCGACCATGAGATCGAACATGGCCAGGGCGGCGGCCTCGAAGGCTCCGGTCTCTGACGTCGCCTCGAGTTCAAAGCCGACGTCGGCCGTGTGCTCCAGCTCGCGGTACTCGGGCGGTCCTTCCACGGGTGACTCCGATCAGCCGGCGCCGCCGCCGCCACCGCCGCCGCCACCACCACCGCCGCCGGTGCCTCCGCCGCCAGTACCGCTCGCGGTGCTCATCGCGCTTCCGGCGACAGCGACCATGCCGGACATGCCCTCGGCGAGGCCGGTCAACCCACCGCCGAGATCACCGGCGCCCCGGCCGGCCGCGGCCGCGTACCAACCCGCCGCGAACGTCCTGCCGGCGGCCCGCTCCATGTCTGGCAGATACTGATCGAGCTGCTTGAGGACCTCCTTGGCGACCCCGAACGACACGGCGTAGACGAGGAAGTGTTCCCAGAGAACCAGCGACTGAGGTGGAGCCTCCTCGAGTCTCGAGAAGTGCTGGAGATAGCGCTTGAGCGCCCGCCATTTCTTGAACTCGAGCCCTGCCTCGGGGCTCCGCCGCTTGATGAGCGCCGAGAGCGGGATGACGACGAACCCGGCCAGCGTGGCGATGAGACCGACCGGCGACTCTGCATAGAAGGCGATCGCTCCTCCCGCCATGATGCAGAGGAAACCGACCACCATCGAGACGACCATCATCATCGAGCTCTTCTTCTCGAGCAGCCCCTCGCTCTTCGCGTGCTTGACGACCTTCTTCCGCCACTTCATGAACCACCGGTGGAACTCGGTGGAGTGCTTCTGCGCGTCCTTCTTGAATGCGTGCAGGGAGAGCTCGTTCCCTTCGGCCGCCGTCGACGAGAAGAGAAAGACGACAAGCCCCTTCTCGTAATCGTTGAGCTCGACGAGGTCCTGCTTCTTCCACTCGATGACGTAGTCGAACTCGGGCGTGCCGCCGAGCTTCTCGAGGAAGCTCCTGTCTGTCTGCTGTTCCTCACGGATGGCGAAGTAGCCGCGGCGCGCCAGGTCCATGATGGTCGCGACCATGTCGGCCGCGTTGACAGACCCGGAGCGCATCAGATACCCGACCTCGGCGGGCGGGCGGTCCGACGGCAGGTCGCGGAAGTACTCCCCCTGGAACCGAACCCTGTGCTCGCGGCCGTACCGCATGAAGAGCCCGGCCCAGACGAGGAGCGTCACCGCCGCTGCGGCGACCGCGAGCGGGAGCGCCAAGCGTCGACGGCGGTCGAGCTCCTCGAGAGCCTGCTGAGCACGGCGGCGTCGGGCGTTCGCTTCCTCGACCCAACGAGACTCCTCCTGGTACACCCTGTCCCAGATCTCCCCCGAGATCCGCTCCGATGCTTCGGGCACCAGCTCGGGCGGGAAGAGAACCCGCAGCTCGACGAACTGCTTCGAGGGAAGGTTGTCGACCTCGAACCGGACCGTTCTGCTGTCGACGATCTCGTACTCGCTCGTGAGGACGGCGTGCAGCCACGCCCTGACCTCGTCCTGCTCTGCTCCCTCCGGCAGGTGGATCGTCCCCGTGACGCGCCGCGTCGGTACGTGCCAGTTCCCGGCGATGAACTTCCAGTAGAGCTGAGCGTGATCGTCGAAGACCGTCACCGCGTCGTGGACGACATACGAGATGACGAAGGTCCGTCGCTCGTCCTCCGCGCGGTAGTACCACTTCGCGTAGACCGAGTCCCCTTCGTAATCATAGTCGACCCAGTACGTTCCCGGCACGCGGTCGCGGTCGATCTCCGAACCGGGGCGTCTGTCGAGCGGAGCACCGTCCTCGCTGACGACGAAGTCCGTGATCTCGACCTCGCCCCGACCGGCGAGCCGCTGCTTTTCGACCTGATAGAAGGCATAGGAGAAGTCCCCGTCGAAGGCGTAGGTGCGTTCCTCCCGGAACTCGAAGCTCCCGTCCTCGCCGACGGTCACCTCGATGTCCACCTCGGGGAACCAGTAGTCCTTGGCGCGGGACGGCGCCGAGAGGACGCAGAGGAGCGCGACGGAGAGCAGAGCGACGGCCGGCATTCTTCTCATGAAGGCCTCCTGGGCGTCCCTCCGACGAGGGCGTGAATGTGTCTCTCGTCCGACGAGTATCGGCGATACGTTACCACGTTCCGGCTCGGGGTCAAGCGGGTTGGAGCTTGAGGCTACACCCTGCACCGGGTTAGAATCGTGGTTCGGACCTCATCAGGGAAGCGTGGAATGCCAGGTGGACGGACGCCGCCCCGCGGTATGGCGGTGACCCTCAGACGCAGGCTCTGCCGCTCTGCCGCGGCGCTCGGAGCCCACCACACGATAGAGCGCCCGGCCTTCATCATAGGGTGCGGCCGGTCGGGGACGACCGTGCTCGGCAGTGCCCTGGGCCGGCACAGGGACATCGCCTACCTCAACGAACCCAGACATCTCTGGGCCGCGGCGTATCCCGAGACCGACATCTGGTCCCCGAGAGCGACCGACCACGGCGGGCGGCTTGATCTGGACCGCTCGGATACGGACCCCACGCGCTCCCGCCGCCTGCACGACCTCTTCTACTGCGAGACGAGAGCCCTGGACGCTCCGGTCCTGACGGAGAAGCTCCCGGCCAACAACTTCCGTCTGTCGTTCGTCGACGCGATCTTCCCCGACGCCAGGTACATCCACATCCTGAGGAACGGCCTCGAGGTCGCCCGGTCGATCGAACGGATGGCCGACGACGATGCCTGGTACGGCGACGGCGACTACAAGTGGGCCCGGCTCGTGGAGTACTGCAGGGCCCGCGACGACTGCAGGGAGTTGCCGGACCTCTGCTCGACCGACTTCCTCAAGGGACTCCTCGAGTGGCGCGTGTCGGTCGACGCGGCCCTCGCATTCCTCAAAGGCGTTGAGGGACGCTCCCTCGAGCTCACCTACGCCGAGCTTCTCGACGAACCGGTCGGAACGCTCGACAGGATCATCAGCTTCCTCGGCCTCGAGCCGGACGAATCGGTCAGTCGCTTCGCATCCGAGCAGATGGCGCGCCGCACTGCGAGGATCGAACCGAGACCGCTGACGCCGCCCGAGGAGAGGATCGCGGGCCAGCTTCTCCGGAGACTGGGGTACTCGAGCGACTGACGGCGCCGGGCCGAACGAAGACGCGGGGCGTCCCCTGGAGGGACGCCCCGCTGTCGTGTTCGGTTCCTGTACCTCTTCTTCGCCCGGCTGCTCCGCTACGCGCTCTTCGTCGAGATCGCAACGTCCTTCAGAACGACGTAAGGAAGCTCGTGGCTTCCGATCCCGCCGAGAAGCCCGACGCGCTTCACGTCGCTCGAGAGGGCGACGACGCGGTCCTTCAGAAGTCTGTAGACGTTGCCCGCGATCATGGCGTCCTTCACGCGCCCGACGAGCTTGCCGTTCTTCAGTCGGAAGCCGAGCGCGATGTTGCCGGAGAAGTCGCCGGCCATGAGGTTGCTCATCAGGATCCCCATGATGCTGTCGACCATGACACCGTCCTTGACACCGTCGATCAGTTCATCGAGCGGCTTCTCGCCCGCCGGGATCACCCAGTTGGTGATCTCGGGCGCCGGCGACTTGGAGAGCTGCTTGGTCTGAACGAGCCGTTTGACCCTCAAGCCGTTGCCCGTCGCGGGGTGCTCGAGACGCTCGGCCGACCTGCGGTCGGTGAAGTAGCTGACGACGCGCCCGTTCTCGACAAGCGGCGTCCTCGACATCGACGTCCCCTCGTCGTCGAACGGCGCCGAGCCGAACCCCCCGTCCATGAGTCCGTCGTCGACGATCGTGATCCGCTCGTCGAAGACCGTCTCTCCCAGCTTGTCCGACAGCGGCGATATGCCCCGCTCGACGACAGAGCCGTTCAGCCCCAGATGGAGCGTCATCAGAACGTCGATCAGAGCTCTCGGGGTCAGGATGACGGTCGTCGGTCCGGTCGAGACCGGGGCGTTGACCCGTCCCTTCTTCGTCATCTCGATGACCTCGTCGGCCATCGCGTCGTGATCGAACGACGCCGTCGACCCGGCGTGGTGCTCCCAGACGTGCAGGAGGTTCTCGCCCTCGATGAGCCTCCCCCCGACGCCGTGCTCGTAGACCGTCCTCTCAAAACTCCCTTCAAACCCCTCGGACGTCAGGACGGTGACCTTCTGAAGATCACGGGTCGTCGTCGTCTCGACGTTCATCTGCTGTTCGTAGGACTTGACCTTCTCGACGGCGCGCCCAGCCGTCTCCACCATCTCCTCGAGCGACAGTTCTCTGACGGCGGGATCGTCGATCGAGGGACTCGTGAGAGAGGCGGGACCCGCGAACGCGTGCTCGGGACTCTCGCCGAGCGCAGCCGTTGCCATCGCGTTGTCGACGAGCCGGTCGATGTCGTCGAGACGCGTCGTCGTCGCGAACCCGACGCGACCGTCGGCTACCAGGCGCAGAGCGGCTCCGGTCTCCTCGGTGGTCGAGATGTTCTTCAGTCTCGATGTCTCGAAATCGACGGAGGTCGTGAGCGACGACAGAAGGAAGACCTCCGAGCTCGTCGCACCACGCGCGGCCGCCTTCTCGATGATCTCCTTCACGCTACTCACCTCCGATCACGACGTTCCTGATGCGAATGTGCGGCGATCCGTGGCTCGTCTGCAGCGGGAACTGCCCTCCCTTGCCGCAGCCGCCCGGGCCGTCGTGCGTCGCCAGATCGTCGCCGACGGCGTCGATGTTCTTCAACGTCGAGAAGACGTTTCCGGTCAGTGTCGCGTCGCGGACCATCTCGGCGAGCTTCCCGTCCCGGATCATGTAGGCGTTCGCCGAGGAGAACGTGAACATCTCCCCGTTGGTCTGACCGCCCTGTGCGGCCACGCAGTAGACGCCGAGGTCGATGTCGGCGATCATGTCGTCGAACGACGTCGTCCCCTGATCGATGCACGTGTTGCGCATACGGCAGATGGGCGCGAACCTGTAGTCGATGGCGCGGGCGTTCCCCGTCGGGCGTTCGTCCATCTTGCCGGCGGTCTCCCTCGAGTGCAGGCGACCGACAAGTTTGCCTTCGCGGATGAGGTAGGTCCTCTCCGTCGGCACGCCCTCGTCGTCGTAGACGAGGTAGCCGCGAACCCCCTTGTCGAGCCCGGTGTCGTAGACGTTGAGGAGCTCGCCCCCGAACTCCCGCCCGAGCACCATCAGCTTCTGTAGGTCCTTGTCCTCGTACACGTTGTCTGCCTCGGAGAGATGCCCGAAGGCCTCGTGGATGAAGGTGCCTGCGAGTCTGGGGTCGAGGATGACCGTGTACTCGCCGCCCTTGACCTTCGGGGCCTCGAGCTTGTCGAGCGCGATCAGGCAGGCCTCGTCGACGTCGTCCTCGAGCCCCCGGACGACGTCGAAGTCGTCGCTTGTGCCGAACGGAGCGAAGAACATCTGCGTGTCGCCGTCCTTCACCGCGATCGGCGCCACGACGCCGCCCAGGTCGATGCGCTCCTGGTAGATCGAGGCTCCCTCGCTCGAGAGGAACCAGAACTTCCTGAAGCGGTCGAAGTACCTCGTCGCCGTGTTGACGATCCGTTCGTCGTGCGACAGGGCCCGCTCGTTGTAGGCCCGCATGATGGCGACCTTGTCCTCGAGGGTCACCTCCCTCGGATCGCTCCTGAGGTCGAGCTTCACCTCGTCGACGACCGGTTCGACCTCGGCCAGCGAGCTCTCCTCCGTCCCGACCAGCTTCGCCTGCGCGACGGCGTTCTCCGCGAACTCGTCGATGCGGTCGAGGCTGTTGAACGACGCGAACCCCCAGCCGCCCCTGACCAGCGCACGGACGTTGCCTCCGAAGTCGATCGTGCTGCCGACGTCCGACAGCTTCTTGCCCTGGAACTGCACCCGCGTCTCCTCGGTCTCCTCGAGATGGACCTCGAAGTAGTCGCACTGAGACGCGAACCGCTTGACCGTCTGCTCGAGCCTGTCCTTCATTCGCCGCTCCTCACATCAGAGCTTTTCGCCGTTGATCGTGATCGTGTGGGTAATGGTCGTGCCGGCCGAGAGTGCGGTCCCGACTGTGCAGTACTTCTCCTCGGACAGCCTGACGGCCTGCTCGACTTTCTTTGCGTCAAGGCCCTCTCCCGTGAAGCTGTACGCGATTCGGATCCCGTCGTAGCCGGTGGGTGGCTTCCCCTCCGCCTTCCCGGACTCGACGCTCAGTTCAAGGCCTTCGACGGGCTGCCGCATCTTCTTCAGGATCTCGATCGTGTCGATGCCGGTGCATCCCAGGAGCCCGATGAGGGGGAGTTCCGCCGGACGGAAGCCGTCGCCCTGACCGCCCGCGACCTCGCTCGCGTCCATCTTCATGTGCCTGCCGTCACCGTCCCAGGCCTCGAACCTGAAATCGTCGATCCACTTCGCTGTGGCGCGAAACGCCATCCGTCCTCCCTTCGCCTCGCACGACCGCGAGCGGCGGCCTGTCCCGCCGAAGCCGCCTCTGAGCGCGCCGCCGCGTCTACCACATGGGAATTCTGTAGGAGAGCCCGATCGACACGCCGAGATCGTTGCCCTCGAGCGATGAGTCGAGCTCTATGTCGTCAGTGCCGTAGAGCGCATTGCCGTAGCTCATGATCGCATATTCCGCGCGGAAGAGGAGCACCCAGCGGCGCGAGATGATGTAGTCGAGTCCGAAGGATGCGTATCCGCCGAAACCAGTCAGACGGATGAACTCCCCCGGGTCGTCGGCCCCCGGGTCCCACTCGAGTGAGTTCCTGAGTCCCCCGACGCCGATGGACGGCTGGATGGGCTCGTCGTACCTGAAGATGTATCTCACGCCGACGAACGCCTGATCGAGGTCCCAGTTGCGCTCCGGCGTGTCGCCGAGGGCTCCGACACTGTGCGTGCTCTGGAGCATACGCCCCTCGAACAGCAGGTTGTCCGAGATGGCGAAGAAGATGCCGAAGCCGAAGCCGACCCCGGTCCCGAGATCGATGTCGACGGCGTAGTCGTCGTTCAACCCGGCGCCGTTCCTGTAGCCGCCGCCTGTCGCAAAGGTGACGCGCGGCGCCTCGATCCAGATCTCGGAGCCCACGCGACCGTAGCGGTTCCCCCTGCGTGCGGCGGCCGGAGGATCCTGGGCGAATGCGGTCCCGGAGATCAGAAGAACAGCCGCGACCAGCGCGAGCACCGCGGCCGCGTCAAGCGCTTGTCTCTTCATCGATCCACTCCCCGTAGGCATCGGAGGTCTCGAGAACCGGTACGACGATCACCTCCGGCACCTCGTACGAGTGCTCCGTCTCGATGAAGAGCGTGAGCGACACTGCGAGCTCCCGCGTCGTCTTCAGAAGACAGAGCCACTCCTGGGCCTCCTCGACGGCGCCCCGCCAGTGATAGACGCTCTCGATCGGCCCGACGACCTGTCCGCACGCCGCGAGTCGCCGCCCGACGGCAGCCCGCACCAGGGCGAGCGCCTCGTCGCGGTCGTCGAACGTAGTCTGGACCTGTACGAAGTGTCCGCCGGATCGGCGTCTCTGCATGGCGACTCTCAAAGAAAGCGAACGCGAGGGACGTCACGGAAGCGGCGGCTTCGCACGAGCCGCCGCCTGACCCACACTATACCCGACGGAGACCGGAACGGCAACAGTGAGCGGCGTCGAAGAGGACCAAGACAGGGAACGGACGGCCCGCTGCGCGGAGCGGACCGCCCGCCCTGGGGAGTAGTCGGGCCGGCTCGCCGGTCACATCAAGAAGCCGTTCCGACTCTCCGACGCAGGAGGACCGCCGCACCGGCCGGGAGCCGGGCGGCGCGCACGTCTACTCGTACCGGACGGCGTCGATCGGATTGAGCATGGCCGCCTTCCGGGCCGGGTAGTACCCGAAGAAGACACCGATCGCCGCAGCGAAGCCGAACGCGATCGCCACGACACCGGGCTGCATGATGGTCGTCATGCCCACCACGTTGTTCAGGACGAGGGTGAGGACGTATGCGAGCAGGATGCCGATCGAGCCGCCGAGCAGGCTGAGCACGACGGACTCGGTCAGAAACTGGATGAGGATGTCGCTCGACCGCGCGCCGACCGCCAGGCGGATGCCGATCTCGCGCGTCCTCTCGGTGACCGAG
>WJMD01000062.1 GCA_014728125.1 Candidatus Effluviviaceae Genus V sp. | reverse complement strand
GAACTACACGCTTGTCGTCCACCGGGACGGGGAGCTGGTTCAGCGTGAGACGTTCGACGGGATCCACTCGAGCCACGCCCACTACGTCGCCTTCACGCCGACGGGCCCGGGGAGGATCCGCAGGCTCTACATCGACGTGCCGACGGGCCGGCACGTGTACGAGGTCCTGGCAGTGGGCGACGCCGTGGTCGACGCGCGCCCGTTCGAAAGGGCCGGGGACGAGCCGTCCCGCGTGACGATGGCGCCGGTCTCCTCGGGCGGCATCGAGACGTTCCTCTACCGCGACAAGGAACTCGTCTACTACCTCGCGACCGAGGAGAAGCCTGTCGTCTTCAAGGTCGTCGGACCGACGGCCGTCAAGGTGAACACGAGGCTCCTCTTCGACGAGACGATGCTCTCGGACCAGGTCTATGTCGTCGGGGTCACGAAGGACGACGGCTCCGAGAAGCTCTACAAGATCGAGACCGAGCCGTCCGAGACGGTCGTCTGCAGGGACCGCGAGCGCCACATGGTCGGTTCGCTCCGACACTTCATGCTCGAGGTCGACGACGGACCGCACACCTACACATTCCGCCTGGTCGACAGCGTCTCCGACGAGCTCGGCATCACGTTCTACATCCCGCGCGGGGACGTGACGAATGAACCGTAGGGCCTTTCCTCCCGCTCTCGTCCTCGCCGCGTTCGTGTGCGCCGCCGCCGCGCAGGCGGCTCCGCTTCTGCCGGTCGACGCCGCCGAGTCGGTCGAGATCGAAGTCGGGGGCAACCGATACGTCTACTTCCCGCTGACGGCCGGCGAACCGATGACCATCGAGGTCGAGGGTCCCTCGCTCTTCGAGGCCATCGTCCGCGGGCGCTTCACGGGTTCCACGAGCCCGTTCCCTATCGAGATCGCGGTCCTCCTCGACGGCCGGCCGCTCTGGACGACCGTTCTCCGGTCCGAGACGGGTTCGTCGGTCTACCCGGCGCATCCCGGCTGGTCCGTCGGTCGTCCAGACGACATCAAGGTAGACATCCCGGCCGGGACCCACACGGTCGAGCTCCGTCTGGTGCGTCCGGCCCGGGGGACCGTCGACGTGAACCCCGTGCGGAGAGAGCTCGACGTGCTGCCGTGGCGTCTGGCGTGGGAAGGCGGGCTGGGCACGACGTACGATTCGAACGTCTACCGCTACTCCGACGAGGACCGCGAGGAATACCTCGACGGCCTGAGGGTCGACCGTTACCCGATGGACGCGCTCGACGACCTGCGTCTCGAGACGGACGCGGAGATCGAGCTCATCCGCGAGGAGCCGGACGAGCGCGAGACGTCGCTGAGGTTCTCGGGACGCTGGCGTCTCTACACGGTGAACGGGGACAAGAGCTTCTCGATGCTGTCGGCGCGGCTTCTCGAGACGCGGCCCGGGTTAGCGTACCTGCGCGCCGAGTACTCCGCGATCCCGAGCTACCGCATCCGGCCGCTCTGGGACGAGGACAGCGGTGAGTACCGCGGCTGCGACTACAGGAAGCACGGCGTGTCGCTCGAGCTCGGAAGCGACCGTTCGCTGCCCGTGGACGTCCGCGCCTCGTGGGGCTACGACGCCTACCGCTACGATCCGGACTTCATCGAGTACGACGCGAACGCCAGCACCTACGGTCTCAGGCTGGTCATTCGTCCGGCGGCCGGTCTCCGTATCGACCTGGGCTACGAGCTCCGGCAGTCGCTCGCGAGGGGGACGGACGAGGAGGGCGAGGTCCGCTCGCTCTCGGACGACAGCGACGCGACGTACGATCAGGACGCCTGGGAGGGCCGCGTCCGGTGGCGGGCCGGTCGGCTCGAACACGGTTCACTCATCCTGACGGGGCGGGTCCGGCACGCGCGCCGGTACTTCCTGACGTCCCACGAGCCGGACGAGGATCCCTATCACCGGGGGCGGGAGGACCGCTTCTGGACGGTCGCGGCGGGCGCCGACGTGCCGGTGGGATCCGGGCTCACGCTCGAGGGCTTTCTGGAGTACCGCTCCCGGACGTCGAACTCGGAGGTCGTCGAGTCGATCGGCGGCGTCAAGGACTACACGGACTACCGGGCCGGCATGGCCATCATAGTGGAAGGAGTACGGTTCCTTGACTGAGCGCATAAATCATGATATACTAAGGCACAATGGCCGCGCCGCATGCTTGCTCGTCGCGGCCGTCCTCGTTCTCTGTCTCGGGGCCGGCTGCGCGAGACGCGGCGACCCGGTGTCGGCCGGCGGGGACAGCGGCTTCAGCGTGCTTGCGACGCTTCCGATCGTCGGATACGCGGACGATGTGTACGTCGAGGGCGACCTCGGTCTCGTCGCGGCGGGGCAGGGAGGTCTCGTGGTCGTCGACCTGTCGGACCCGGCCTCGCCGGTCGAGCTCGGCGTCGGTTCGACGAGCTTCGACGTCACGGCGTGCTCGTATTCGCCGGGCGACAGCTTCGCGTTCGTGACCGACGGCCCGAACGGGGCGCTGGCGTTCGACCTGACCGACCCGACCGACCCGGTGCGGATGGAGACCTTCCAGAGCACGCGGGGGAGGGACGTCGCGTCGGTCGAGGTCAAGGCCGACTCGCTGCATCACGTCGTGACGGCCGACTCCGACGGCGGCCTCCGGGTGTGGGAGCTCCGCTACTACGAGTCGTTCCAGAGCTGGTTCTCGGGGGAGCTGAGCCACATCTACACCAGCGGCGACGCTCGGGGGGTGTGCCTGCACGACGGGCTGATCCTCGTCGCCATGGAACAGACCGGTCTGGCCGTCTGCGAGGCGTCCGATCTGACATCTGTCTCAATCGCGGGCACGGTGGATACGCCCGGGAACGCTCGTGCGGTCTGCGCCGACGGCGATCACGCGTTCGTCGCAGACGGACTCCGCGGATTCCACGTGGTCGACATCTCGGTCCCGTCGACGCCCGTGCTCGTGGCCTCGGTCGAGACCGGAGACTACGCGGAGGACATCGCGTACGCGGACGGCCGCGTGTACGTGGCCGACCAGGACGACGGCCTCGTGGTCTACGACGTGACGGACCCGTCCGACCCTGTGCCGGTCGGCGGGGTTCCTACGGCCCACGCCACGGGTGTTGTCGTCGCGGGCGGGACGGTCTACGTGGCCGACCGCGACTGGGGACTTGTGATCATCGAAGAGGACTAGAGACGGCTCGACAACGGGAACGGGGGCGCGGAGCGGCGCCCGGGGAGGACGAGGAGTGAGACGAACACATCGCGCGACCTTCATCCTGGCTGCGGCACTCACTGTCGCGCTCTGTGCAGGCTTCGCATCCGCGAGGGAGTGGACCCCGCTCGTCGAGACGGCGGGAGCCGACGCGCCGCCCTCCGCCCGGGTCGTCACGAGCGGACCGGACGGAACGACCATTCGGGTCGAGGTGCCCGGGTTCGCCGTCGAGCGCGGCGCCGGACGTCGGGGCGTCTCGATCGCCCTGCCCGGCACAGGTCGTCTCGACCGGGCCGGTCTGCCCGACCTCCCAGCGCTCAGCTACTATGTCGCCATCCCGCGGGCCGGGAGCGCGCGGCTCGAGATCGTCTCGGTCGAGGAGGCGGTGCTCGGCGGGTACGACGTCGCGCCCGCGGCCCCGTTCCGGACCGACGGCGAGCCGGCGCGCGAGGTTTCCCCCGGCGCAGCCTACGACCGGAACGCTCTCTATCCCGAGGCCGTCGCGGTGCTCGACGACCCGGTCGTCTTCCGCGACCTGCGTCTGGCGCGGGTCGAGGTCCGCCCGGTCCGGGCGAACCCCGTGACCGGCGAGCTTCACGTGGCAACGGACCTCACGCTCCGCGTGGTTCCCGAGGCCGGGCCGACCGTCAACGGGAAAGAGGTCGTGCGGTCGTGGCGCTCGGCGACCTTCGAGCCGTTCTACCAGGACCTCGTACTGAACTACGACGAGCTGCCCCGCGCCGAGACCCGGCGCGGTTCCTATCTCGTTATCGCGAACGACAGCTTCGCCGCGGCGTCCGAGCCGCTCGTCGAGTGGAAGACCCGGCGCGGCATCGAGACCGTGCTCGTCACGCTCTCCGACATCGACCCGACCCCGTCGGCGGCCGATATCCACGCCTACATCCAGACGGCCTATCTGACGTGGGACAACCCACCCGACTACGTGCTGCTCGTCGGCGACGCCGCGAGCGGAGGCTACGGCAACCTGCCGACGTGGTATCACGACGGCAACCCCGCCGACCATCCGTACGGCGAGCTTGAGGGAACGGACTACCTGCCGGAGGTCATCGTCGGCCGTATCCCGACCGACAGCCCGAGCGAGACGGCCGTCGCCGTCATGAAGGTCCTCGAGTACGAGCGGGACTGCGGCGCGGCCGACCAGGGCTGGTACGAGCGGGCGCTCGCCGTGGCCGGAAACTACGGCGCCTCGCCGCCGCCCGTCACGCCCCGTCTCACGACCCTCCGGGTCCGCGAGATGAAGCTCGACTACGGCTACAGCCAGGTCGACACGGTCTACTATCCGCCGGTCACCTCGCCCGACCCCATCAGCGACGTGATCAACGCCGGCGTCGGCGCTATCAACTACCGCGGCTGGGGCGGCGCGACCGGCTGGTACTATCCTGAGTTTCTCGTTGCCGACATCAACGCCCTCTCGAACGGGACGATGCTCCCGATCATGACGAGCTGCGTCTGCGGCACGGGGAACTTCGACGGCTACACCGATCCGGCCTTCGGCGAGGCGTGGATCCGCGCGGGCTCGCCGGTCGACCTCAAGGGCGGCCCGGCGTTCTACGGTCCCAGCGAGTTCTGGACCCACACGAAGTGGAACAACGCCGTCGACGGCGGCTTCTACGACGCCATGCTGCTCGACGAGGTCGACTCGTTCGGGCAGGCGACGCTCGCCAGCAAGCTCTGTCTCATCGAGAACTTCCCGCAGTACGCATCTTCCGACTCGCTCGACGAGTTCAACCAGGACGTCGACTTCTACTTCAACGTCTACAACGTCCTCGGCGACCCGGAGCTTCAGCTCCGGACGCGGACGCCGGACTCGTTCGCGGTCTCGCACGACGCGTCGGTCCCGCTCGGGCAGAACATGCTCGACGTCACGGTCACCGACGGCGCCGGAGAGCCGGTCGTCGGCGCCGAGGTCGTCGTGTGGAAGGACGGGGAGCTTCACGAGGCCCGCACGCTCCAGGGCGGAACGACCGTGCAGATGCCGCTCTCCGGCGCGACGGCGGGCGACGTCGACGTGACGGTCTGGGCCAGGGACTTCAAGCCCTACACCGGGACCGCGACCATCGCGCAGGACGACGTCCACGTCGGATGGTACGCGCACGCGATCGACGACAACGAGGCCGGGCCCAGTCACGGCAACGGCGACGGCGTCGTGAACCCCGGCGAGATCATCGAGATCGACCTGACCCTCAGGAACTACGGCACGACGACCGCGAGCGGCGTCGTCTGCCACCTCGTTCAGCCCGTCGAGGGCACGACCGACGAGGAGAGCTACGGCGACCTGCCTGCCGGCGCGACGTCGACCCGGCGTTTCGACGTGGAGATCCCCGAGTCGCTCGATGAGGGCGACGAGTACGTTCTCGGGGTCGTGGCCGAGGGCGGTCGAGCGCAGTGGAGAAGCGAGCTCAGGCTCGTGATCGGCGCGCCCGTGCTCTCGCTCTATTCGGCGACGATCGGCGGCGACGGCGTCATCGACCCGGGCGAGACCGTCACGCTGACGGTCGCGCTCTCGAACGCCGGCTCGCTCGACGCGACGTCGGTGACCGGAGCGCTCGCGGGACCTGTGAGCGGCGTCACCGTCGGCGACGGCTCGGGCACGTGGGGGACGATCACCGCCGGGTCGATGGGCTCGAACGGCGGCGACATGTTCTCCCTGACCGCGGCGCCCGACGTGGCGATCGGGCACGACGTTACGCTGACGCTCGACCTCGAGGGCGACTGGGGCCTCGGGCAGTTCGTCATGGTGCCGGTCACGGTCGGCGTCCCGACGACGAGCTCGCCCCTGGGGCCCGACGACCAAGGCTACTACGCCTACGACGATACCGACGCCGGCTACACGGAGACCCCGATCTACTCGTGGATCGAGCTGGACCCGTCGCACGGCGGCACGGGTAACGACCTGGGGCTCGGGAACGACGAGTCGGCCAACGTGACGCTGCCGTTCACGTTCACCTACTACGGCGAGGATTACACGGAACTCGGCATCTGCTCGAACGGCTGGGCCGCCCTCGGCGGCGTCCCGGAGTGGGAGTACGCCTTCTGGAACTGGACCATACCCTATCCGCTCGGACCCGACGCGATGGTCGCCCCGTTCTGGGACGACATCGACCCGGTTCAGCACGGCGGGAAGGTCCTGACGAAGGACCTGGGCGACGGCCGCTTCGTGGTCGAGTGGAGCCGCGCCGGCGTCGACTACGCCGTCATCGACCAGACCTTCCAGATCGTATTCTACGACCCGGCGGTCTACCCGACGGCTACCGGCGACGGCGAGATCCTGTTCCAGTACTACGAGATCCACAACACGCACTGGGAGAAGAACTTCTCGACCGTCGGCATCGAGAACGCCGACCAGACGGGCGGGCTTCTGTACTCGCACTGCAACGTCTACCCGGACGAGGCCGCGCCGCTCGCTGACGGACGGGCGATCCTCTTCACGACAGATCCGCCCGACGGCTACCCGTCGACCGACGTCCCGGAGAGCGACGCGCCGCGTGTCGTCACACTCAGCGGCGCCAGCCCGAACCCGTTCAACCCGGTGACCACGATCGGCTTCGGGCTTCCCGAGCACGGCGAGGTCGCCCTGGATGTCTTCGACGTCTCCGGCCGGCTCGTCAGGACACTCGTGCGCGGGGAGCGGGACGCCGGGCGTCACCGTGTCGTCTGGGACGGCACGTCCGCCGAGGGCTCCGACGTCGCCTCGGGCGTCTACTTCTGTCGCCTGTCGGCGCTCGGTGAGACCAGGCGAGCGAGGATGGTGCTTCTGAAGTAGGGAGCGGCTGCGGTGCCCTGAGACCCGCCGCCGGTCCGCCAGAAGAGAGGAAGAGGAAGCATGCGCTCACGCATCACGGTTGTTCTGCTCTCTGCCGCGCTCGCGGTCTGTTCGGCGTCCGCGTCGGCGCTCGAGGCGCGCTACCATACGTACGAGGAGGTCCGGTCGGAGCTCCTGGCGACCGTCGCCGCCTATCCGGCCATCGCGCGCATCGACACCATCGGCTACTCGACGACCGACGGCCGCGCCATCTGGGCCATGAAGCTCTCCGACAACCCGGACGTGGACGAGGACGAGCCGGTCGTGCTCTTCGACGGCGTGCACCACGCCGAGGAGGTCCTCGGGCTCGAGGTCATCATGTGGATGATCGACGAGTTGACCACG
>WJMD01000061.1 GCA_014728125.1 Candidatus Effluviviaceae Genus V sp. | reverse complement strand
TGAAGCGGTACGTGTCGGCCGCGTCCTTCAGGATGATGGTCTCGTCTCCGTTCCGGACGAGTTCCTCGAGAAGCGGCACCGCTGCGATCCTCTCCGGCGGGATCATGTTCCGCTCCATGAAGCCGGGAAGCTGCTTCTCGGGATAGAGCAGAAAGCTCGACTGCTCGGCCTTGTAGAGGTCGCTGTCGAAGAGCCGTTCGAGGATCGCGACGGACTCGTCCGCCGTCAGGAGCCCCGAACTCAGTACCGCGACCTGCCCCTCGAGCATCTCGTCGAGAGGCTCGAGAGTGGCCTCAGTTCCGTCGGCCGAGACATCGAGCAGAACGTAGGCGTTGTAGAGTCCGTCCTCCCGCCGGTTCCACCGGATGCTCGCGTCGATCACCTCGAGCGCCGCCCAGCAGAGCCTCCGTACCTCCTCCGCGGCAACATCCGTCCGCCCCTCGGGTCCGTCTCCGTAGACCGACTCGCGATATCTCGAGAACGCCGTGCCGAGCTCGTCCATGACGCGCTTCCGCGCCGCCCCGGCCTCGTCATCGGTACGGGCGACCCTCCCGCCCGCCTCCCGCTCGATGATCTCGTTCACACTGCGGAGCCAGTGCGCGACCTGCCCGCTGAAGCGTACCGTGCCGCCGACGCCGGTGAGCAGCTCGTCGAGGAAGGCGACATAGCGTCTGAGGTAGCACAGGGTGACGACCGAGACGCCGTTCCCCACCAGCGCGTTGTTGGCGTCGTTCCACTCCGGCCGCTGCGTGTTCAGCCAGATCCCGCCGCCGGGAACCAGGTTCGAGAGCTTCGAGAGCATCGGAACGACGAGCTTCTCAAGCAGCGACACGTGGAGCACGTGCCCCCTCGGGTCGCGCACGAGCTTTCCGTCCGTCCCGATGGCGCGGACGCGGTCGTGGATCGCCTCGTCGAGCCCGCCGTCATAGTGGATCGTCTCACACGGGTCCTCGAGAATCTCCTCGTAAGGCCGCAACCGGTAGGGAACCTCCACGTAGCTGAAGATCTCTCGCCCGAGCAGGTCCTCAAGTTTTCCCGGATGGGTGTTCCGATGGGCCTCGAGGAGTTTCAGAAGATAGATGATCTGATGGTCGCCCCAGTAGCCGATGTGGCTCCAGGGGTTGTCCTCCTCGGGCACCTCCCACTCGACGCCCTCCCGCGTGATGCGGTACGGGTTGAACCCGTCGACCGTCGAGGCGTTGACGAACTTCGCGATGACACTCGGCAGAAACGCCGGGAACGAGGTGCAGAGCGCCTCCCAGTTCTGGAAGATGTCCCGCCAGTTCCCCTCGTACCGAAGAGCACGGCTGCCGTCGCTGTTCCGGACGTGGATCGAGAAGCGGTTCCACGGCCTGCTCGGGTCCCCGTGGCGTCGGCCGAAGTGGATCGGCAGGTACTCGAAGCAGAGGCGTTCCAGGTCGGCGTCGCCGGTCTCGTGCGCCCTCGACAGAAGCTCCTCGACGTCCACCTTCTCCGGCAGCGTCTCGAGGAACGCCGCGGCACGCTCGCGGACCGCGCGGTTCCTCGTCGCGAGGAAGGTCGCGAGATCGTCGACCGGCACGAGCGTGTTCTCAGCGAACACGCCGCCGCGCATTATGTTGAAGAGCACGTTCGCCAGATGGTGCGCCGTCGCCTCGCGGTGGCCGGTGGCCTGGACACCGTCGGCGCTCGCTACGCTCCGGAGGAGGTTCGTTCCCGCCGCTTTGAGGCTGGCCTCGATGTCGCCGCCGAGACCGTTTCTCTCGGACAGACGCGCCCGCAGTCGCGAAACGTCGCGTTGGTCCCGTCCGGCATCCAGCACGATGTGCCAGCTGACCGAACGCCCGGAGTCAAGTTCGACGCCCGACGTCACCAGGTAGTTCCCGCGCACGCCGTTCCGACGGGAGTCCGCCGGGGGGTTCGTCCCCGCGCGGAAGGGCTCGATCGCCCGGGCGTCCAGATGGACCGACGGCGATACCAGTCCGTGACACCACGCGGTGTTCGCGCGGAGCACCTCGATGGCCTCCGGCCGATCGATGATGCCGGCGGTCAGAGAGAAGGTCGTGAGGTTGGTCGCCGGGTCGTTCTCCGTCCGCTTGTAGGCGTCGACGAGGTTGCTTGTGCGCTGCTGAAGCTCCTGCGAAACACCCCACGGAAGGACGTTCCTGACGCCGTCCAGAAGAACGATGCGGACGGGGAGCGCCATCATGTTCTCGATGGTCGCCGTCCGCACCCATCCGAACTCGTCGCTCGCCGCCCACCTGTAGCGGAACGCCAGGCCGAGCGCGTGGTTGACCTCCTCGAAGACGACCCGGTCGCCGAGCGGCGTCTTGTAGAGGTTCCGCTCGATGCCGTTCCGTTCGCGGTGCGGCTCGAAGAACGGCTGCCACAGCACCGGGTCGCTCCCATCCCGCCTGACGCGCAGGAGCGTGACCGGTCCCGTGTGGTGATGAGAGTCGTGAAGCTTGTCGACGGTCTGATAGGGGAAGATGCTGTGGTCCGAGTCGACCCGGCCGGCCGTCAGGCCGCCGCCGGAGGCGACGAACATCCAGAGGTCGGTGTCGCTCGCGATGGTCATGAGGAACGGCGCCATGCGGTCGAAGCCGGCGATGCGGTAGTACTCCTGCCCCTCGAGTCGTACCAGCCGCCCCACCGGCCCGTCGGTATCGGCGGCCGTGTCGACGGCGGCGCCACGGCCGCCTGCAGACCCGGGATGGAAGCGAATGAGATACCGTCTGAACCGTTCCGTCATGCGTTCTGTCCCCTGAGAAGCGCTGCGCCCAGTGCGAGCCGGGCGCAGCGCGGTGTTACTGTCGTGCGTCGCGACGTGTTCGCGACAGCGCCGGCGCTACTTGAGGAGGATCATGCTCCTCGTCGACTCGCCCGCCGGCGTCCTCAGCTGGTACCAGTAGGTGCCGGAGGCCGCCATCGTCCCGTCGCTTGTCCGCCCGTTCCACTCGATGGTGTGAGGACCGGCGTCAAGCTCGCCGTCGTGGAGCGTCGCGACCCGCTGGCCGGCGACGTTGTAGACGACGACCCGCACCTCTCCCCTCGTCGGGAGATCGAAGGCGATGGGCGTTCTCGGGTTGAACGGGTTCGGCACGTTCTGGTGTAGCGTCGGCCGACCCACGGTGCCTTCGGGCACCCCGGCCCAGTCGAGCTCCGTGAGCGTCAGATCATCGAGCCACGCCGCGCCGCCCTCGAGCACATCGGGGTCCTGCACGAAGAGCATGTAGGCCGCGACGGAGTCGGTCCCGGCGGGCGCCTCCGCGACGACCGAGTCGTATGTCCAGGTCCCGAGCTCGACCGTCGGGCCGCTCAGGATGACCTTCTCGGATGTCCCGACGATGGCGCCGCCGGAGTCCTTGAATGTCAGGTTCGCGACGACGACGTTGGAGTTATCGGGCTTGATGGGCGACTCGACGCAGGTCGTCATCACGTTCGCTCCG
>WJMD01000060.1 GCA_014728125.1 Candidatus Effluviviaceae Genus V sp. | reverse complement strand
CTGACGATGGCGGGGATCCGCTCGAGACCGGCCAGACGCGCCGCCCTCAGCCGTCGCTCCCCGACGATCAGCTGATAGCCGCCGGTCGGAACCGGCCGCACCACGACGGGCTGCAGCACGCCGTGCGATGCGATCGACCCCGCGAGCTCACGGAGCGATGCGTCGTCGAACCGCGTACGCGGCTGCTCCTTGTTGCGCTCGATCACCTCAACGCTGATCTCCGTCACGACCGCGACGCCGTTCTCCTCCTGCGGCGCCTCCGGAATCAGGGCGCCCAGGCCGCGTCCGAGTGCTTTTCGCTTCATCGCTTGTCCCCTACTCAAGTGCCGCCGCCGAACACGCCCGGTCGGTCGCGTCGACCCGGCCGTGCGCCGCTAGCCCTCCTGGATCGACTCGACGGTCTCAGGTTCCGGCTGTGTCTCGTGGAACATGATCTCCTTCGCGAGCTCGATGTAACTCTCGGCTCCGGAAGAGAGGATGTCGTAGAGGATGATCGGTTGTCCGAAGCTCGGCGCTTCCCCGAGCCGGACGTTCCGAGGGATCATCGTGCGGTAGACGCGGTCACCGAAGTAGCGGCGTGCCTCCTCGGCCACCTGCCGCGCCAGGTTCAGCCTGCCGTCGTACATCGTCAGGAGGATGCCCTCGATCCGGAGCGACGCGTTCAGGTTGCGCTGCACGAGCCGGATGCTGTTCAGAAGCTGTCCAAGTCCCTCGAGGGCGTAGTACTCACACTGGATCGGAACGATGACCGTGTCTGCCGCCGTCAGCGTGTTGACCGTGAGAAGCCCCAGGGAAGGAGGGCAGTCGACGAAGATGAAGTGGTATCGGTCCCGCACCGACTCCAGTGCGCGCCGCAGCCTCGTCTCACGCGCCATGACGTTCACCAGCTCGACCTCGGCGCCGATCAGACGCTGGTCGGCCGGCATCACATCGAGGAACGGGAGCTGCGGCGCAGGCATGATCGCTTCCTCCGCCGACGTCTCGCCGATGAGAACCTCGTAGACGCTGGCCTGGACATCATCCTTGGCGATGCCGAGGCCGCTCGTCGCGTTCGCCTGCGGGTCGATGTCGATAAGAAGGGTCGGGCGCTCGGCGACCGCCGTACAGGCTGCAAGGTTGACAGCTGTGGTCGTCTTCCCCACTCCGCCCTTCTGATTCGCAATGGCGATCATCCGACTCACAATACCGCCTTGTGGATATAGACGCCTTGTCCACTGCCCGGGAGGTGGGTGCCTGGAAGTCCGTCCGACGAAGCAACCACGTCCCCCCTCCTGTGTCAAGAGGGAACTTGGGTATACGGCGAGTTATCCACAGCTTTTTCGCAGGACGCCGAGACCAAGGCCGGGGGTGTTTCACGTGAAACATCAGTCTTCCCGAGAGCCGCGAAGCGGGCATAACCCAGGTGTTTCACGTGAAACAGTCTGTGGCGTGGCGCCAAGTCGGCTCCGATCTGCCCCGGTAGGTGTTTCACGTGAAACAGTGGACACGGAGCAGCAGTATGCCGTGATGTGCCTCCGGGGGTGTTTCACGTGAAACGGTCGTTGCTACAGCGGCAAGGGAGCTCCGATCTGCCCCGGTAGGTGTTTCACGTGAAACAGTCTGTGGCGCAGTGACCATCGGGACCCAGCCTTCGCTCGGTGGTGTTTCACGTGAAACACCCCCCGCCTGCTCTCTCTGTGCTCCCGCCGCCTATCTTCCTCGCACGACCACGCCGTGGGCGCCTCAGACCTGTTTCACGTGAAACACCGCGAATGTCGTCGCCCTGCCGAGCCCTGGAAGCCGCACCTGCTCCTCGCGCTCAAGTTCGGCCCCGGCGCCCCGGGCGATGCGAACGGCCCGCGCCCGTTCGCGCGCCCATGCTGGTCCCTTATAGAGGAAAAGACGCCCTCCTGGTCTGAGAGCGCCCAGACTCATGACCAGCACATCATCGATCGTGCCCAGTGCACGCGCTGTCGCGTTGGCGAACGATTCTTCACTCACTATATGCTCGATCCGTTCGTGCACGATACGGACGTTCTTGAGCTCGAGTTCGTCGATCGCCTGCTTGAGAAAGACGACCCGCGACCGGCGACTATCCACAAGTGCGACCGTAATCCGCGGCCTGAGGATCGCCAGCACCATGCCCGGAAGACCCCCACCGGTGCCCAAGTCCGCCAGCTCTCCCTGGGACAGCTGCTCATCAACCCCGCCGAGCGACAGAAGCGACGCACTGTCGAGAATGTGGGTCCCGATCAGTCGCTCATCCCTCTTCGAGACCAGACCGAACCGCCGCGCCGACCCCTCCAGCACGCGCCCGAAGTGTCTGAGAAGTTCGAAGCGGTCGTCCGGGACGGGTCCTGCGAGCGCCTCCATGGCCTCACGAGCAAGCTCCGCCATCAGCTCACGCTCCCAGCGTTGTCGCGGAGCCTCATGTGGATCAGCAGAACCGACACATCCGCCGGACTCACGCCGGGGATTCGCGCGGCCTGACCGATCGTCTCCGGCCGCAGGCGGTCGAGCTTCTGGCGCGACTCGGTCGAGAGCCCCCTGACCGCATCGTACGAAAGACCCGCGGGGATCCGCATCCTGTCGTACT
Source organism: Candidatus Effluviviaceae Genus V sp. (assembly GCA_014728125.1). NCBI lineage: Bacteria > Candidatus Effluviviacota > Candidatus Effluviviaceae > Candidatus Effluviviaceae Genus V sp. Next base: position 8,932 of record WJMD01000060.1, on the reverse strand, counting down.
CCCGCTGGCGACCGATCCGCGCTCGGGAACGGTCGATGTATCCCCCGTAGCTGACCTCGATCTCAACATGGCGCGCCACGTCCGCTCGAACCGGCGACGGCGGCGGTGCCATCATCTCAACAGAGAGGTAGTCCATTTCCGGTCTCCGGAGGAGCTGCGCCGCCGAGACAGGCTGCCCGATCCGTGGGCTGCCGCGCCGCTCCAGCACGGGGTTCGCAACGGCCGGCGCCACGAACGTCGCCTCGAGCCGGTCGATCTCGCTCTCCGCCGCATCCCGCTTCGCCACTGCGCGGCGATAGCCGGGCTCGTCGACCAGGCCGATCTCATACCCCAGCGGCGTCAGTCTGAGGTCCGCGTTGTCCTGACGAAGGACGAGCCGGTGCTCCGCACGGCTCGTGAACATCCGATAGGGCTCGTCCGCCCCCTTCGTCACGAGATCGTCGATCAGCACGCCGATGTAGGCGTCGCCCCGGCCGAGCACCACCGGCTCTTCGTCCCTGAGGCGGCGGTCGGCGTTGATGCCCGCCATCAGGCCCTGCGCCGCCGCCTCTTCGTAGCCTGAGGTCCCGTTGATCTGGCCGGCGAGAAAGAGCCCGCTCACGTGCCGGACCTCGAGGGACGGCTTCAGCTCGCGCGGGTCGACGAAGTCGTACTCGACCGCATACCCCGGTCTTACCAGCTCCGCGCCTTCGAGCCCCGGGATCTGGTGGACGAACGCCTCCTGCACCTCGAACGGCAGACTCGTCGCGAGGCCGTTCAGGTACGTCGTCCGACCGTCGCGCGTCTCCGGTTCCAGGATGACGCGGTGCGCCTGTCGTTCCGCGAAGCGCACGACCTTGTCCTCGATCGACGGGCAGTAGCGTGGTCCGATCCCGGTGATGCAGCCTGTGAACAGAGGCGACCCCTCGAGCGAGCTGTTGATAACATCGTGAACAGCCGGCGTGGTCTCGGTGAGATAGCACGCCACCTGTTCGACCTCGACCCGCTCGTTCGAGAACGAGAACGGCTGCGGCTCGTCATCGCCCGGCTGTCGCCGCGTCGCCGCCCAATCGACCGAGGCCGCATCCACGCGCGGTGGTGTCCCCGTCTTCAGCCGTCCAACGCTCAGGCCGAGCCGTCGGAGGCCGGGGGAGAGGCCCCTCGCGGCCGGCTCGCCGCTTCGCCCGCCCCGCCAGGCGCGCAGGCCAACATAGAGACGCCCACACAGGAATGTCCCGGCTGTCAAGATAACGGCTTCACAGGATATTCTGGCCCCGTGTGTCAACTTTACACCCTTGATGGCACCATGCTCCGCCACGAGGTCCTCGACCCGGTCCTCGATGAGCGTAATGTTGGGCTCCTGCTCGAGGGCCGCCAGCATCCTCGCGTGGTAGCGGAACTTGTCGGCCTGCGCCCGCGGTGACCGGACGGCCGCGCCCTTGCCGGTGTTCAGCATGCGGAACTGGATGCCGCAGTCGTCGATGGCGCGGCCCATCTCGCCGCCCAGGGCGTCGATCTCCCGCACGAGCTGACCCTTGGCGATCCCGCCGATAGCGGGGTTGCACGGCATCTCGCCGACGTGCGCGCGGGAGATGGTCACGACGACCACGCGCCGACCCAGACGCCCCGCGGCCAGTGCTGCCTCGCATGCGGCGTGTCCGGCCCCCACGACGACGATGTCGGGCGGCCAGAGATCGTGCCGCCGGCGATGTCCCTGTCTCTCAGCCACGCTCACTTCCCCACACAGAACCTGTCGAAGATCGCCCGCAGCACATCGTCGGGCGTCGTCTCTCCGGTGATCTCGCCGAGCGCATCCGCCGCCTCGGACGCCTCCAGTGCGGCGAGCTCAGGGTGACCTGCGCCCCGCAGCTGCCCCAGCGACCTTCCGACGGCGTCGCGCGCACGCCGGAGCGCGTCCACGTGGCGGGTGTTCGTGACCGTCGCGGACTCACCGGGTCCCGCGCCGAGCCGCACGATCTGCTCCGCCAGGGCGGGCAGCGCGTCGCCCGTCAGGGCCGAGACGGACACGAAGGCCCTCGGACACGGGCGCGTTCGACGGTCTTCGGGAAGGTCGTTCTTGTTCCCGACGACGATAACCCGATCGTTGTCGAGCTCGCGCGCCACCGCCGCGTCGCCGTCCGTCCACCCGTCAGCCAGGTCGAACACGTGCAGCACGACGTCCGCGCCCCGGGCCGCCGCGCGCGAACGCGAGACGCCCGCGGCCTCCGCCGGCTCGCGCGCGTCCCGCCAGCCGGCGGTGTCGATGAGCCGGACCGGGACGCCGCAGACGTCGGCGACCTCCTCGATGATATCGCGGGTGGTCCCCGGCGTCTCGGTCACGATGGCCCGGTCGCGCCCGAGGAACGCGTTCATGAGACTGGACTTGCCGACGTTCGGGCGTCCGACGACGGCGGCGGAGAGGCCGTCGCGAACAGCCGTCCCCAGACGCGCCCCCTTGAGGAGCTCCTCGAGCTCCTCAAGCGTGGACTCTCCGGCGGCGACCGCGCCCTCGACATCGGGACCGCCGATGTCGTCGGCATCGAAGTCGACGAGCGTCTCCACGTCGGCCCGGTAGTTCAGGAGACTCTCCCGGAGTCGCTCGAGCCGCGACGAGAGCGTCCCCTCCAGCTGACCGAGTGCCGCCGCCAGCCCGCGCCGCGTGCGTGCCGCGACGAGGTCGGCAACGGCCTCGGCCTGCACGAGGTCCATTCGCCCTCCGAAGAAGGCGCGCTCGGTGAACTCCCCGCGTCGGGCGGGCCGGGCCCCTGCGGCAAGGCACGCGTCGAGCACGGCGCGGGCCGCGACCGCTCCGCCGTGGCATCCCAGTTCCACAACATCCTCAGTGGTGTAGCTGGCCGGCGCGCGCATGACGGTCGCGAGCACCTCGTCGAGTGCATCACCACCCGTGGTTCTGGCGCGCCCGAGGTGGACCGTGTGGCTCGGCACCTCATCTAGCCGCACGGTTCCATCGAAGACCGCGGCCGCTATATCCAGCGCTCGCGGCCCCGAAAGACGAACGATCGCGACAGCCCCGGGACCGGGCGCCGTCGCGATCGCTGCGATGGTGTCGTGTCTCTGCGGCCTCATGGCCCGTTCCTCGCCTTCGAGGCCGGCGGTCCTACTTCTTCCGCCTCCTGCGGCGCGGTCGCTTCCTGCCCCCGCGCTTCTTGCTCTTCTTCGAGGCGGGGGAGAGGACCACGCTCTTGACCCTGCCGTGACCGACGCTCTTCGTCTCGATGGCGGGGTCGGAGCGGAGCGTCTCGTGGACGATCTTCCTGTCCGCCGCGTCGAGAGGCTCCGTGGTGACCTTCTGGCCGGCCGACTTGACCTCGTCGGCCAGCGACAGCGCCTTGTTCTTCAGAAAGTCCTCGCGCTGCCGCTTGTACCCGCTGACATCCAGGACGACGCGCGGCGACCGGCGTCCCCGGCGCTGCAGGATGCGGTTGACCAGGTACTCCAGGGCCGACAGCGTCTGACCGCCCTTGCCGATGAGCAGACCGTCCGAACCTGCGGTCTCGATGTCGAGGACGAGCGACTTCTTGGTCTCGGTGACGTGCAGCTGATTACTGATCTGCATCAGGCGGAGCATGTTCGTCACGACCTCCTCGGCCTGCTTGCCCGTCGAGGGTCGGTGCGTCACGCGCACCATGGCGGGCGTCCCGCCGAAGATGCCGAGAAAGCCCTTCTTGCCACTCTGAACCACGTCGATCTCGGCGTCCTCCCGCGAGATACCGAGTTCCCTCAGAGCCTCCGACGTCGCCTGCGCCACGGTCCTGCCGGTGCTTTCGATCGTGCGTGCCATGTGATGTGTCCTCCCGGGCCGCCCCCCAACCATTCAGCCGATGACGCACGCTACCGCTTCTTCTTGCGGCGCTTCTTCGACGACGAGCGCTTCTTCTGAGCGTTCCGGGACCCGCCGGCCCCCTCGTCGCCGCCCGCGCCTTCGTCGGGCGATGCGTGCGTTTCCGCGGTGTCACCGCGCGGGGCGGCCGCGTCGCTGCCGGGACCGCTCGGACCCGGCGACTTGTGGATGTAGTACTGCTGCGCGACGCTGAGCACGGTGTTCACCAGCCAGTAGAGAACGAGACCCGAAGCGAAGTTGTAGAAGAGCACCGTGAAGAGGATCGGCATGAGCCTGCCGACCATCGCCTGGCTCGGGTCCTTGGACGAGAAGCGCTGCTGGACGAGCATCCCGACGCCCATAAGGAGAGGCAGGATGTGAATGGGAAAGCCGGCGATCGTGGCGATCGTATCCGGCTGCGACAGGTCGGTGATCCAGAGTGCGAAGTGCGCTCCGCGGAGTTCGATCGTCGTCCTGAGCACCTGGAACAGCGCGATGAAGACCGGCATCTGGAGCAGCATCGGCAGGCATCCGCCGAGCGGGTTCACGCCCTCCCGCTTGTAGAGCTCCATCTGTTCCTTCGCCAGTCTCTCCTTGTCATCCCCATGGGTCTTCTTGAGCTCCTCGAGCTTGGGCTGGAGCTCCTGCATGCGCTTCATCTCTGTGAAGCTCTTGTGGGTAAGTCTGTAGAAGAGGAGCTTCGTGAGGATGGAGAAGATGATGATCACGAGTCCGTAGTTCGGGACCACGCCGTGCGCCCAGACGAGCGCCCTGAGCATGAGCACAGACAGGGGACGCGTGATGCTCCATCCGAGATCGACGGCCCGCTCGAGCTCGTACCCGAGCTTGCTGATCCGGATGTAGTCCTGCGGTCCTGCGTACGCGCGGAGCGTGAGGTCATCGCTCCCGGCCTCGATCTCCCGAGTCGCCCGGAACCCGACCGTCCTCCGCTCCTGGTCGCCGAAGGCCTCGACACGCTCGAACGACTCCCCTCCGTCCGCCAGGAGCGCCGCCGTGAAGTAGCGCGACTGCGACGTCGCCCAGAGGAGGTTGCCGGCGACCGTGCGCTCGGGCTCCTTGCTGAGGTCCCCCAGGTTGAACCGCTCGGTGTCTTCCTCGCTGTAGATGACCGAGGCGAGTCCGCGGTCGTCCTCCTTCTCCTCGGTGGGAAGCACTCCCGGCCAGCCGAGTACGACCTCGCGCCCGCCCGTCGTGCCGGGAACGCCTGACAACCGCATCGACACATCGAAGAGATACGAGTCCGGCCGGAACGTGTAGGACCTCGTGAGCGTCAGCCCGTCGGCGCGCCGCGCTTCGAAGCGCACCGATACGTCCTCTCTGCCCTCCGCCAGCGGCACCGACCCGGTCACGGACGGCTCGAAGATCCACTCGCCCGTGTCAACGCTGTTCGCGCCGTACCGGACCACTGCGGCAAGCGCCGGGTCGCCCGGCGCGACCAGGTCGACCGGGCGTCCCTCGGCGTCCGCGTACTCCTTGAGCTCGAACGAGACGACCGCGGCCCCGCGGCTTGACAGCGTGGCGCGATAGAGAGGGGTCTCTATGGTCGTCGTCTCGGCCGTTCGTCCGGCGCCGGGCAGCTCGGCCCGGGCGGACGCGGCCTCGTCTTCTGAGGGCGTGGAGGCCTCTTCATCCGCAGGCTCTGCGGCGACCGACTCCTCCGTGCCGGCGGCATCACCGGGCGTCGCGGACCCCGAGGAGCTCGGCGCGGCCTCGTCAGGGACCTCGGTCGTGGCGACCGGCTGCTCCGGTGCCTCGGAACCGCGCCGCGAGAAGTACGTGTAGCCGAAGAACAAGAGGAAGATCAGGAGGACGGCCAGGATGGCGCGCCTCTCACTCATTCAGGCCTCCTTGGTGGGGACGGCCGTCTCCGGGCCGACCGGCTCCCCGGTTCAGCGAGGCACGGGATCGTACCCGCCGTCACTCCACGGGTGGCAGCGGGAGATCCGGGCCACAGCGTACCGCGTGCCGCGCACCAGCCCGTGCCGCTCGAACGCGCGCACCGCGTACTCGGAGCAGCTTGGGGCGTAACGGCATGTCCCGGGGAAGAGCGGCGAGAGGAGGCGCTGGTATCCACGGATGGCCAGCACGGCCAGCCTCGTGAGAATGAGGGGTCTCGAGGACTCCTTGGGGGGCGTCATCGAATCCGTCTGTTCCGACCGCGGCCTCAAGAGTGCGGCCGCGCCTTCACGTCTCATCTGCCGTTTGGGAGGCGCGCCTGAGAGCGTCGACGGTCGCGTGTTTGACGTCGTGGTGGTGTGCGTCGACCACTCTGGGTGTCGCTACGAAGACGAGGGTCTCGATCCCGGAGAGATCGATGTCGGTCGTTCGGTACGCTTCGCGGATGACCCTCTTCGCGCGGTTGCGTCGGACCGCGCCTCCAACTCTTCGACCCGCCAGGAATGCGATCTTCGGCGGCCCACTTCCGGTCAGAAAGCACATTCGGAAGAACCGAGTCCTCACGACGACGCCGTGCTTCAGCGTTCGCTCCAGCGTCCCGCGGTCCTTGATCGTGCTCTCTCTCTTGACGCTCTGAGGCGACAAGTGACCACCTATCGCGTCGTCAGCCGCTTCCGCTTCTTGGCACGACGACGCGCCAGCACCTTGCGGCCGCCCGGTGTCGAGCTTCTGCGCAGGAACCCGTGCTTCCTCTTGCCTCTGCGCTTCTTGGGCTGGTAGGTTCGCTTCATGGTATCCTCATTACATGGTGTCCTGCCGAGCGTTACACGAACCACACAGACTATCAACGCCCCACCCTCCTGTCAAGCCGATTCTCTCCCATTCAGCCCCCGCCGATCGCCCCCGAAAAAAGTCCGCCTCCACCACAGAAAGTCCTTGCACCCCCCTTGTCCCCGTGATAACATCCCGCGCCGTCACAACGCTGGTTGATAACCAACGAGAACTCGCGCGAAGGGATCCTCCCCTGACGGACTCAACACAGCTCACGGAGAGTCCGATCGACGAGATGCGCTGTCTCTCCGCTGAGCTGGCCGGCAACTGCCCGAAATACAACAGGTTACCGGGTTATCCACATTGGGGAGGGAGAATGTAGACAGGCTTCAACCACCGTAAGCTTCTCATTTCGCCTGTTTTCTCCCGATTCCTTCGATTTCCAGACTGCTGACTCCTTTGTGGATACTCTATCCACAGTTTGTGGATAACATGCCCGTGACCATGACTGCTGCCGACCTGTGGGCCCGCTGCCTCGACGCCATTCGCGCCGAGACCGAGCGCCAGAGCTACCAGACCTGGTTCGAGCCCACGAAGGCGGTGGATCTCAAGGACGGGACGATCCGGATCGAGGTTCCGAACCGCTTCTTCGCCGACTGGTTGGAGGAGCACTACGTGGACCTCATCAGGGAGGTGCTTGAGCAGACGGCCGGCGAGCCGGTGACCCCGGAGTTCCTGGTGTCGCACAGGCAGCCGGACGAGTACGAACCGGTGTCAACCAGGCGGGCAACGCCTCCGCCTCTGACCACGCCAGCGGCCGATGAGTGCCAGCTCAACCCGAGATATACGTTCTCGACGTTTATTGTGGGGGGCAGCAATCGTTTCGCTCAGGCTGCAACGATGGCGGTGGCGGAGGCGCCCGCTGAGGCTTACAACCCCCTGTTCATCTATGGGGGGGTCGGTCTCGGCAAGACGCACCTCATGCAGGCGATCGGGAACTACGCGCGGGAGCACCGCCCGAACCTCTCGATCTACTACGTGACGGCCGAGACCTTCATGAACGAGCTGATCACGGCGATCCAGAGGGGGACGACGCTTCAGTTCCGCGACAAGTACCGCGGCAAGGACATCCTGCTGATCGACGACGTACAGTTCCTGGCGGGGAAGGAGAGCACGCAGGAGGAGTTCTTCCACACCTTCAACGCGCTCTACCTGGCCCACAAGCAGATCGTCCTGACAAGCGACCGACCCCCGAAGCAGATCGCGACGCTCGAGGAGCGACTGGTCTCGAGATTCGAGTCCGGGCTCGTCACCGACATCCAGCCACCGGACCTCGAGACGCGCATCGCCATCCTGCATGAGAAGGCGGAGCTGGACGGGATTTCGATACCCAATGACGTCATACATCTCATCGCGAACAGTGTGACGTCTAATATCCGCGAGCTGGAGGGATCGCTCGTCCGGCTCCTCGCCTTCTCCAGTCTGACCGGAAGCGAGATCACGGTCGACCTCGCCAAGGAAGTGCTCTCCGAGTTCCTCGGAAAGCCGCGCGGTCCCGTGTCCGTGGCCCGCATCCAGCAGGCTGTCGCCGAGTCGTACGGCGTGCCCGTCGAGAAGATGAAGGCACGCGGGCGCGCGAGTCAGATCGCGCACGCCCGGCAGGTGGCGATGTACCTCGCGCGCGAACTGACTCATCTCTCCCTCGCTCAGATCGGCGAACACTTCGGCGGGCGAGATCACACGACGGTGCTTCATGCGCACCGGAAGATCGCCGACGAGGTGGAGGAAGGCGGCACGACGCGTCGCGACGTGGAGAACCTCCGCCGCGTGCTCCACGCGCTCTAGCGTCCTACCTTCCTGGGAGAGCTCTCGTGACGAACGGCCCCGCCCCGAGCGGGGCCGTCGTCGTTTCGCCGGGGCCGAAGCGCTGTCCCCGACGCACTCTGAACATCCCGTGGAGCGCCGCTGGGTGACCGTGGACAAACCGCCGCTCGATGAGCGGCTTGAGGATGACTGTGGGTGACGGCGCGTCTTCTGTGCGCGTTGTCCCCGACGACCCGTTCGGCGACGGCGCAACGTTCATCCCGGGACCACGGCCGGTCCTCGCGATCGCGACGCCGCGTGTGGACGACTTACACACAATTCCACAGCCCCTACTACTACTGCTGTTGATTGATATAGAAGAGAAGTAGAAGATAAAGAAGGAAGGACGTCGCACGACCTGTTTCAGAATGCCAGCGAAGGCAGCAGGGAAAGAACCGTGAAGACATCCAAGATCCAGACGCGAAACCTGGTGGTCGTTCGTCGTTCCTCGAGGAACGGCGCGTCGGTCGAGACGACCGTGCTCCATGACGTGGATCTCGACGTACCGGCCGGGGAGGTGTTCGGCGTCATCGGACCGTCCGGTTCGGGGAAGACGACGCT
>WJMD01000059.1 GCA_014728125.1 Candidatus Effluviviaceae Genus V sp. | reverse complement strand
GTGCTCATCGTGACCTCCGACCACGGCGAGCTCATCGGCGAGTACGGTTTCTTCGAGCATCAGTTCGGGGTCTACGAGGAGCTCCTGGCCGTGCCGCTCGCCATCCGCGCGCCGGGGCACCTCGAGCGGGATGTCCGTGACGACCCCGTCATGCTCTCGGACCTCTACGCGACCGTTCTGGAGCTCGCGGGGCTCGACTCCGAGGTCGACCCCGCGCGCAGCCACTCGCTTCTCGGAGAGCCCCTCCCGCACGACCGGCCCGTCATCGCGGAGTACGCGGGCCCCTCGTCGCCGCTTCAGCAGAAGATCCTCGAGCTCGCGCCCGAGCTCGACGAGCCCTATCTCACGACGGCCTACTCGACCGTGCGCGTCGGCGGCCTCCGTCTGACCATCGGGAGCGACGGCTCGAACATGGTCGAGGACCTCTCCGACGACCCGATGTCGCAGGAGGAGCTTCAGGCGCGGGGGAGAGAGATCGCTGCGACACTCCGGCAGCTCATCCCGCAGGCCGGGCGGCCCGGAACGGCCGCCCAGCTCGAGACCGACCCCGATCTGGAGGAGCGCCTGCGATCGCTCGGCTACATCAACTGACCGCCCGAGGGAGTCTGACCCTCAGTCATCACACACTGTCAAGAACACATGCAACCCTCGCCGTCCGGCGGGGGTCGTATTCTGTAACCCCCTCTGAACGACATCTCGTGACCACATAGGCGCTCGTTCCACTCGGTCGGTCCCGGCAGGCCCACCCGGAGCCGGGACCGGCCGGGCGGTATTCGAGCTCCCGGGGGCCCCGCAGTGAACCAGCGAAACCTGAGCCGCTCGCTCGTCCTTCTCGCGACCATTCCGATCGCTCTCGCGCTGTCGTCCTGCTCGGGACCGTCCGAGCCGCCGCCGAACATCGTGCTCGTCGTGCTCGACACCGTCCGGGACGACGTCGCCGGGAACCAGGTACCCGGACATCCAGAAGCCTCCGTCGCGCCGGCGCTCCAACGGCTGGCCTCGGAGGGAACGAGGTTCGAGAACGCGTGGTCGAACGCGCCGTGGACCGTTCCGTCCCACGCATCGCTCTTCACCGGGCGTCTGCTCTCGAGCCATCGCTGCAGCGGACAGCACTGGCACTTCGCCTACGAGGGCCGCACGATGGCCGAACGGCTCAGTGAAGCGGGGTATCGGACGATGGCCTTCTTCAGTAACCCCTGGCTCACGGACCGGCTGACCGGTGTGCTGCGCGGGTTCGAGGAGGAGTACGCCGACCCGGTGGTCGTGAGCCGGGCGCTCGAATCGCCCGACCAGGGGGGCGCCGAGACCGTCCGCAACATCGCCAGGTGGCTCGACACGCAGAGGGGCGACGAGCCGTTCCTCATGTTCGTGAACTTCCTCGAGGCGCATCTGCCGTACGCGCCGAACCCGAGGTACCGGAGGACGTACCTCGAAGGCACCCCGCCACGGGAGTTCGTCAGCACGACGCTGGCTGACTCGGTCAACTGCGGGCTCCGCGACGTCGGCTCCGTCGACTGGACGCACATCCGTGAGATGTACGCCGGAGACGTCAACACGTCCGACTGCCTCCTTGGAGCGCTCGTCGAGGTCCTGAAGGCACACGGCCTCTACGAGGACACGGTCATCATCGTGACGTCCGACCACGGCGAGCTCATCGGCGAGCACGGGTTCTTTGAGCACCAGTTCGGCGTCTACGAGGAGCTCCTGGCCGTCCCGCTGGTCATCCGGGCGCCGGAGAGGCTCGAGCCCGGCCTCCGGGAGGACCCCGTCATGCTGACCGACCTCTACGCGACCGTTCTCGAGCTCGCGGGGCTCGAGCCGGATCCTGCGGCCGAGCACAGCCGCACGCTGCTCGGAGCCCCCGCGCCCGCCGACCGCCCCGTCATCGCCGAGTACTCAGGGCCCAGCCCGATGCTCCGGAACAAGCTGCGGGCCGTCGCGCCCGAGCTCGAGGCGCCGTTTCTGACGACGGCCTACCTGACCGTCCGGGTGGGGGGCTTGAGGCTCACCCTCGGAAGCGACGGCACGAGCGAGCTTCAGGACCTCTCGGACGAACCGATGCCGCCGGAGGAACTCGCCCGGAGAAGGGAAGAGCTCACGACGACGCTCGGCCGGCTCCTGCCCGGGTGCTCCAACTACGGGGCCGGCGCGGACCTCCGCACCGACCCCGGACTCGAGGCACGCCTCAGGTCGCTCGGGTACCTCAGCTAGCCGGTCCGCTGCCCGGCGGCGCCGTCCGCTCCGCCGTGCCTCCCAGGTTATGATTGACCGTCAGTCGCTCAGGGTATAGTATGAACATGCCCCCGCGACCGGGCTTCCGCATATCCCCCGGGGAGGTCTGTCGCGATGCGACACGCTGCGATCACACTGGCCTTTGCTCTGGCCGTTCTCTGGGGTACATCCCCGGCGGCCACCTTCACCGTCGACCCCTCCGGCTCCGGCGACGCCCTGACCATTCAGGAGGGTATCGAGCTCTCCGCCTCGGGCGACACGGTGCTGGTCGTGCCCGGGGTCTACTCGGGCCTCGGGAACACGTCGCTCGATTTCGGCGGCAGGAAGCTCACCCTCGTCTCGACCGCTGGCTGCGGTGTCACGACCATCGACTGCGCCGACACAACGCGGGCGTTCCACTTTCGCTCGGCCGAACCGATGGGCACGCTCGTTGAGGGGTTCGCAGTCATCAACGGATATGCGGAGTACGGCGGCGCGGTGCGGATACAGAGCAACGCGCGCCCCACGTTCCGCAACTGCGCCTTCCGCGGGAACCTCGCCACGGAACGCGGCGGCGCGGTCGCCGTCGGCACCGGCTCCGCGCTCGTGGGAGAGAATCTCTCGTTCAAGGACAACATCTCGGCCGGCGGCGGCGCGATCTACACGTTCGAGAGCCATCTCCGCCTGGAAGACTGCGAGTTCACCGGCAACTCGGCAGGGGGCGGGGGAGCCATCTGCCTCTACTGCGGCTATTCGGCCGAGATCACCGAGTGCGAGTTCGTTGGAAACGAGGCCACGCAGTACGGCGGGGCGATCACTGACCAGTGGTCCGACCCGCAGATCACGGCCTGTCTCTTCTGCGAGAACGTCGTCGACGGGCCCGGACACGCGTCAGGCGGTGGCGTCTGGTCGAATGCGAGCAGCTACGCCCTCATCAGCGACTGCGTCTTTGAGTTGAACGAAGCGCGCGGCTCGTTCGGGTTCGGTGGCGGGCTCTCCATCGACGCCTCTGGCGTCACGGTCACGAACTGCAGGTTCGAGAAGAACACGGCCCTCGGTGACGAGCATGGGTTCGGCGGCGGAATCGACATCGAGGGCTGGGATGACCTCTCCTCGCCTCAGGCCACGATCGAGGAATGCATCTTCACGGACAACATGGCCGGGCAGGGGGGCGGCCTGCGTTGCACCGACACGTCGGCAGGAGTGTCGGGATGCCTGTTCCTGAGTAACGAGGCGGTGTACTGGACCGGGGGGGTGCACCTGAGCGACTACGATGGCCACTTCGAGGACTGCGTCGTGGCCAGGAACATGGCGGGCTCAGGCGCTGGGGGACTCTGCATCTACAGCTGCTCACCGCTCATCCGGGGGGTCACTATCGCCGACAACACAGCTCAGCGCGGCGGCGGCGTCTATGTTGCGATCGATGGGGCCCCGACGCTCGAGCGCGTCCTCATAGCAGGGAACTCGAGCGCCTTTGACTGCGCCGACGAGGCGGGCGCTCCGGTTCTTGTCTGTTGTGACATCTTCGGGAACACCGGAAGCGACTGGACCGACTGCATCGCCGACCAGCTCGGCGAGAACGGCAACATCTGCGCCGATCCCCAGTTCTGCTCGGCGGACAGCTACGAGATCAACGAGTACTCGCCCTGCGCTCCCGCGCAGTCCGGCTGCGGGCTCATCGGGGCGCTGGGGGTGGGGTGCAGCTTCAGCAGTGTCGAGTCGACGAGCTGGGGTGCACTCAAGGCCATCTTCCGGTAGTCAAGCGCCGTGAAGCGGTTTTCCGTCGTCGGCGCGCTAACGCGAACTAGGACTTGACGTGTTCGCCGCCGTGCGCCATGCTGGCGCGCAGAGGACAGGAGGAACGAATGAGACGTTGCTACTGCACTCTGACTCTGCTTCTTCTCCTCGCGCTTCCCTTGACGACGGTCGCTCAGTATCCCGAGCGAACGTCCCCCGAGAACGTGCTCGCCAAGCTGGAGCAGGCCTACGAGGCGATGGACGCCGCGGCCTATCTCGACTGCCTCGCGCCGGGCTTCGTGTTCCATCTCGCTTCATCGGACTGGCAGAGCGACCCGGGGCTGCCTGAGTACTGGGGGTTCTCCGAGGAGTCGGCCGTCCACGGCAACATGTTCCACCCGTCGTCCATCGTGGAACACGTGACCGTCTCACTGAACGTGCTCTCCTGGTCGCACGACCCGGGTACCGACCCCGGCGACCCGTCGGACGACCGCTGGATCTCCTTTGCGGAGTCCGTTGTGTGGTTCCACTGCCAGAGCGATATCGTCTACCTGGCAAGCTCGGCTCAGGAGTTCACGCTGCGCGTCGATCCCGATGACCAGGGTGCGGGAGGCGAGACGCTCTACGACATCATCGAGTGGTCGGAGATCGAGTTCCTCGCCTCCGGGCGTGAGAGCACCACATGGGGTTGCGTGAAGGCGATGTTCTACAGCGAGACCCCCGTCGATGGAACCAACTGGACGCGGATCAAGGCGCTCTACAGATAGGCGTGCACGAAGAGGAGTCTCACAGCTCCTGGTCTTCCTGAACGGTCGGGACTGAGGCGCACAGCGGCGAAGGCCGGGCAGACCGTGCGAGAGGGGGGGTGTCATGTATCGCATGATCCTGGTGTTCGCGACGGTCCTGATCGTCGCCGGATCAGTTGGAGCCCGGACCGAACTTGAGACGCCGACCAAGGAACTCCGGGGTCCCAGCCGCGCCAATGTGCTTTTCTGGTACGACGACATCGAGAGCGGAGAGGGCTCCTGGACGCACGTGGACAACACCGCGACGTCGACCCCGCACTTCCACGTCGACACGTACCTTGCGTACGAGGGCACGTACAGCTGGTGGTGCGGCACCTTCGACTACGACACGGACGGCGGCTACGGTAACAGCTGGGACGACCGTCTGGTCCTGCCCGGCACGGACGTCAGCGGAGCGTACTACCCGATCCTGACCTACGCCTTCCGGCACGACTCCGAGCCGGCGTACGACTTCACCTACGTCCAGGCCGAGTCGAACGGCGTCTACGTCAACCTCAACCGCGGCTACGACGGCTCCGCAAACTGGAGCGACATCGGCGACTACGGGTTCGTCATGTCACCGTACGACAACCCGATCCAGGCCAGGTTCCGCTTCATCTCCGACGGAGCCTGGTCGGACTCCGACGGCCTGTACGACTCGTTCGCCGGCGCGTTCATGTGCGATAACATCAAGATCTTCGACTTCTACGGCGGGTACGTCTACTTCCTGGACGACGTGGAGTCCGGCGGACTCTGCACACCCGCGGTCCCGGCTGCTGCCGGCGACTACTGGCACATCATCGACCGCAGGTGTCCGGCGGCCTCGGACCCGCACTCGTGGTGGTGCGGAGACGACGGCGACACATCGCTCATTCCGCCGAACCTCGACAACTCGCTCACCACGCCGTACGTCGATCTCGACGCCCTCGATGCCGTCACGTGCACGGTGCGTTTCTACCTGCACTCGGAGGTGCCGACGGTCGACAATGACTACTGGACCTACTACGGGACGATCGACGGCGGCACGACGTGGGTCGGAATCGCCTCGTTCTGGGGCGACTTCGGCCAGTGCGACGGCTGGGGGTCGACGGGCATCGACGGGCTGGACCTGGGCTTCAACTGCGGCGGCCCGCCGTTCGGCGACACCGCCTTCCAGGTTCGCTTCTTCACGACCGACAACGGGTGCGGGCCGGGTTCGGCCGGCGGCGCGGGCATCATGCTCGACGACACCTGGCTCGAGGGGTTGGACGAATCCCCGGTCGACGAGACAAGCTGGGGTGCCATCAAGTCGTTCTTCAGGTAGTCTCCGGGGGACTCCAACGAGTCAAGACGCGGCCGCC
>WJMD01000058.1 GCA_014728125.1 Candidatus Effluviviaceae Genus V sp. | reverse complement strand
GTTGTCGCCGCCCAGCCCCCGGGCGTCATCATCTCGATGACGAGGGACGAGAGTCTCGCCCGGCTCGTGTTGAGCCCCACTGTGAGTCCAGCCGGTCCGGCCCCGACGATCACGATGTCATGCTGTTCCAAGGGCTCCTCTCCCGGTCTCAGACGCAATCGAACAGGGAGTATACCGGAATGGGGAGCGGCACTCAAGCACGGCCGGCCCGCCCGCCGCCGCGCCCCCTTTGGCCCCCACGGAGCCGGCCCCACACGCAGAGCGCCGGGACCCAGAAAAGGGCCCCGGCGCGTCCGGTCGCTCCGTCCGTTCGGACGGCTGTCTACGAGATGATGCTCGGCGTGATCTTGATGATGAGGTCGGTGTTCTTCACCTCTTCGCGGGTGTGACGGAAGATGTGGCCGAGAATCGGGATGTCGCCCAGAAGCGGCACCTTGGTCACATCGTTCGTGGTGTCCTCCGTCAGAAGGCCGGCGAGCATGAACGTCTGACCGTCCTTGACGCGGACCTGCGTCGTGGCGCGCCGCTCCTTCGTCCACGGAATCTCGTTGTTCGGTCCGACGAAGCTGACGATCGAGCTGACGTTCGGCTCGACGATCGCGGTGATGTGACCGTCACCCGACGCCCGCGGCGTCACCGTGACCTCGACGCCCACCTCCTCGCGCTCGACGCTCACTTCGATGACGCCCCCCGTGGTCGTCCCCGTGACCGTGTACGGGATGACGTCGCCGATGTGTATCTCGGCCTCACGGTTGTTGAGCGTCACGAGTGTCGTCCGGGTCAGGATCTTCGCCCGGCCGTCGTTCTCCAGGAAGTCGAGCGCGACCTCGAGAAGCTGGGCCTGACGATGGACGTCGTCCCCGTCGATGCCGAGTCCCTGATACGGCATCTCGGACGGGTACTCGTCGGGAGCCGAGTCGTCGGGCCGCCCCTCCGTGAAGAGGACCGTCTGCTTCGCGAGCTTGGACCAGTCGAGCCCCAGTTCCATGAGATCCGTCGTCGAGACCTCGATGACCTCGGTCTCAAGCATGATCTGAACCGGTGGTACATCGAGTTCCTGGATGATCGAACGGATCTGCTCGATCGTCCCCGGCGATGCTACGACGACCAGTCTGTTGCCGCCCGGGTCGGCCGTGACCGCCTCGGTGATGGTCTTCACGACGTCGACCAGCTCGAACGCGTCGGCGAAGTGCAGAGGGATGACGTAGGTGGAAAGTCCGGTCTCGGTCTGAAGGACGCTCTCCTCCGCCACCAGGATCGAGTTGCCGATCCTCTCGTACCCCAGCCCCGCCGCTCGGACGATCAGGTTCAGCGCCTCCTCGACCGGCGTCGACTTGATCCGGATCGAGATCAGCTGGTCCTGGACCTCAGTGCTGGCGACGATGTTGAACCCGCTCTTCTCCGAGAGGATCTGAAGAACGTCGGAGAGCGGGGTCTCCATTGCGTGCATCGTCACCAGCTTTCCCGCCATGTCCTCTGCGGCCGCGAACGGCGACAGCAGGGCGACGGCGAGAAGCACTGTGAGAGCTGCTGTGCATGTCTTCACGTTATCGTCCTCCGTGCCTAGTCGGAGCGCGACAGCTCGATCTTCGTCGTGCCGTCCGCGCCCTCAAGCGTGACTCCGTCTGCTTCGATCGCTGTCACGCGGCCGCCGTCGAGTTCGTCGCCGAGATGCACGATCATGCTCTGGCCGCCTGATCTCAGGATCGCGGTCGGGTCCTCATCGTCGAGGATGACCGCGGTCGCTGCGTATCGGGGACGCGCCGGCGCAGCCGTTGTGGTCGGCGTCGTCCGCTGTATCTTCACCTTGTAGGGAACCATCGGATCGCGCAGTTCCTCGTCCTCGGGCTCGACCTCAGAGGCGCTCGCAAGCGTCGTCATGAGGCCTGTGACCTCCTCGCCGCGGGTCTCGAGGCTGCCGGGGCTGTCAGTTGCGAGCGACCCGGCCCCCTGCATGCGGACGACGGAACTCGTGAGAGAGCGCACCGCCACGACCCCTGACACGGCTGTCAGCACGATTATCAGTGCTACGATCGTGCGTTCGCGGTTCTTCATCGATCCCTCCGCTCCGATCAGTATCCGATGACCGACAGCGTGATGATGGCGCGGTGCGTCCGCCCCGCTCCGATGCTGCTCGACCGGTAGTCGAACGCGTGAATGATCACGACCTCGGGAATCGTCTCGAGGAAGCGCAGGAAGCCGCGGAACTCCTGGAAGCCGCCCTCGAGAGTCAGCTTGAACGTGCGCTTCATGTAGTCGCCGTCGGGCGTCTCGCCCATGGGTTCGACGCGCGTGATCACGGCGCCGAGACGGCCTGCCTCCTCGTTGACGATGGCGAGGAAGCGCTCCGCGCCGTTGGTGCCTTCCTCGAGCGGAGCCGGCAGGAAGCTCTCGATGCGTCCGAGTTCCTCGCTGTGGGAGACGACGTAGAGAAGCTCCTGTTCCGCCCGGGCCGCCTTGCGCTGCACGGCGGCAAGCGCGTCTCGCTTCGGTCTGTGGAACAC